>JABMQB010000180.1 GCA_013203525.1 Mariniphaga sp. | reverse complement strand
GTTAAAGTTGTTGGGAAAATCGACCTGGCATCATTAAACCAGAAAACAAGGCCAGTAAAAAAATCGAAAGAAGAAAGAGAAAAAGACCGGCTTGAAAAGAAAAAGAAGAAAATAAAGAAACCAGCTAAAGAAAATTCCGGGAGTAAAGAAACAAAAGAGGGTTCTGCTGATGGGAAACTAAAAGTTGTAAAACTTAAAGGACCCAATGTTGCGGGGAAAGAAGGTCAGGAAAAGGGCGATAAACCAAAAGGTGGCAATCAGGATCAGGGGCAGCGAAAGAAAAGAAGGCGTCGGATACAGAAAGATAATTCCAGGGTTGATGTAAGTGGAAAACAAACAACTGACAAAAAAAGGGTTGTTCATAAAGCACATGCTAAGAGAAGGCCCGTTAAAAAAGAAATTAGCGAGGAAGATGTACAAAAACAAATTAAAGATACACTTGCGCGCTTAACCAGTAAAGGTAAATCAAAAGGATCAAAATACAGGCGAGAAAAACGTGCTGCAGTCAGTGAAAAAGCAATTGCTGAAGCTGAATTGCAGAGCATGGAAAAACATATTATTAAAGTTACCGAATTTGTATCAGCAGCCGAATTTGCATCTATGATGGATGTGCCCGTAACCAATGTAATTTCAACATGTATGAGCCTGGGATTGTTCGTATCAATCAATCAACGACTTGATGCCGAAACCATGGCAATAGTTGGAGAAGAATTTGGACATAAAATTGAGTTTGTAAGTGTTGATATCCAGGAGGCTATTGAGGAGGTTGAGGATACAGAGGAAGAATTAGAATTCCGGTCGCCAATTGTTACAGTTATGGGACATGTTGACCATGGAAAAACGTCCTTGCTTGACTATGTCAGAGAAACTAATGTAATTGCAGGCGAAGCAGGTGGAATTACGCAACATATTGGAGCTTACCATGTAAGCCTGAAAGATGGACGGCAGATTACTTTCCTTGATACTCCGGGTCACGAAGCATTTACTGCTATGCGTGCTCGTGGAGCACAGGTAACCGATATAGCAATTATTATTGTAGCAGCCGACGATAATATAATGCCACAAACAGTTGAGGCTATAAACCATGCACAGGCTGCAGGTGTACCCATTGTTTTTGCGATTAATAAAATTGATAAACCCGGCGCTAATCCTGAAAAAATTAAAGAAGGGCTGGCAAATATGAATTTCCTTGTTGAATCATGGGGAGGTAAATACCAGTCACAAGATATTTCAGCTAAAGCGGGAACCAATATAGAAGAACTATTAGAGAAAGTATTGCTTGAAGCTGAAATGCTTGATTTAAAAGCAAATCCAACAAAACGGGCGATTGGTACAGTAATCGAATCAACTCTTGATAAAGGACGTGGTTACACTGCAACTCTTTTAGTTCAAAACGGATCAATGAAACAGGGCGATATTATAATTGCCGGGCAGTTTTACGGGCACGTAAAAGCAATGTTTAACGAACGTAACCAACGTATTGATGTGGTTGGTCCTGCTGAGCCGGTAATTATTTTAGGACTGGATGGAGCTCCTCAGGCTGGCGATAAGTTTAATGTTATGGAAACTGAACGCGAGGCCAGGGCGATTGCCAATAAACGTGAACAGTTGGCTCGTGAGCAAGGACTTCGAACTCAGAAACATATTACTCTGGATGAAATTGGCCGGCGTATTGCTATCGGTAACTTCCAGGAATTGAACCTGATTGTAAAAGGTGATGTGGATGGATCGATAGAAGCATTATCAGATGCATTGATTAAATTATCTACCGAAGAAATTCAAATAAATGTAATCCATAAATCGGTCGGTGCTATATCCGAATCGGATATTATGCTTGCAACAGCCTCCGAAGCAATTGTTGTGGGATTCCAGGTAAGGCCTACTTTAAATGCAAGGAAAATAGCTGAAAAAGAACAGATCGATATCCGTTTATATTCCATTATTTACGATGCTATCAACGAAATTAAGGCAGCGATGGAAGGTATGCTTTCTCCTGAAATTAAGGAAGAGATTACGGGTACGGCAGAAGTGATGGATGTATTTAAAATTACCAAAGTGGGTTCGGTTGCGGGTTGTATTATTCGCGATGGTAAGATTATTCGTTCATCAAAAATCAGGGTAATCCGCGACGGTATTGTTATTTATACCGGATTGTTAGGTTCTCTTAAACGATTTAAAGAAGACGTTAAAGAAGTGAAAAACGGATATGAATGCGGTTTAAATGTCGAAAATTTTAACGATATAAAAGTAGGCGATAACATCGAAGCCTATAAAGAAGTTGAAGTTGCAAAGACTCTGTAATTCCTTTATAAAAAAATAGTAGAAATCCGGCCAGTAATTGTGCCGGATTTTTTTTGTTTCCCAACGTAACTTCTATTATAGTTGATATTCAGTGCTGTTTAAAAAAATTATGTGAAATAAGGTACGATTTTTGTAACTTGAGGGGGAAATTAAATGACCACCATGCTGAAAAAAATAGTACTCCCGTTACTTTTTACTATTATAGCTTCCTCTTTATTTGCCCAAACCATCGATAATTATTTCGAAAGCCAACAAACCGTTCTGTTTCAAAAACTCTATCTCCATACCGACCGGGAATTTTATTTTCTCGGCGATACTCTTTGGTTTGCAGCTTACCTGGTCGAAGGGCAGACACACTTCCCACTTCAGGATTCCTGCAACCTATATCTCAACCTGATTAATTCAAATGGTGATATTGAAAAAAGTGAAATATTCCTGATCGAAAATGGTTTTTGTCCGGGTTGGCTTGCTTTGTCCGATACAAGCCTGAATGAAGGAAACTACATTATAAGAGCCTACACCGATTACTTGAAAAATTTTGGGAACGATGCATTTTTTACCAAAACAATACGGTTTTCGTATGTAAAAAATTCGATGGAAACTACCACTGAACTACCAAAGAAAGATTCAAATAAAATAGATGTTTCCTTTTTACCTGAAGGTGGATTCCTGTTAACCGACCAGGTTAATTTGCTTGCTTTTAAAGCAATCGATGAATCAGGCTATGAAATTGAAATTGAAGGGAAATTACTGGATAGTAGCGATGAAGTAATAACTGTTTTAAATTCAAAATACAAAGGAATGGGCAGTTTTTATTTTATGCCTGAAGAAAATGAAGAATACAAAATTGAAATTGACGAATTCCCCGATCTTGATATAAAATTTCCGGAGATCAGGACTGAAGGGGCAAAATTGGCAATTAAAAAAGTAGTCGATGAATTTCTTAGTCTTAATATTATAACTAATGATGATGATTGGGAAGAGGAATATTATGTAGCTGTATTTAGCCGGGGTAATCCCTTATTTTTTTTAGAAGTATCAGGATTTGATATTTCAAATACGATCCTTATAAAAACTGAGTTGCTTGAAGACGGTATTAACCGCATTATTCTTTTAAATGAAAATTTTGAACCACTTTCCGA
This sequence comes from Mariniphaga sp., assembly GCA_013203525.1. Classification (GTDB taxonomy): domain Bacteria; phylum Bacteroidota; class Bacteroidia; order Bacteroidales; family Prolixibacteraceae; genus JABMQB01. Next base: position 3,884 of record JABMQB010000180.1, on the reverse strand, counting down.
AAGGTTATATTTTCATAATAAGAATAAATCAGATTCAATAAATTTCTCATTTAATAAGCAGGAATTTTCAACCCGCGATAAAGTTTCTGTCCGGATTAATAACACAAGCGTATTTGCAGGTGATGAAAATGCACAATTATCAATGGTTGTAATAAACGAAACAGCGTTAAATAATACCGGAATAAATCAAAACATAAAATCATATTTACTCCTCGATTCTGAATTAAACGGGCCGGTTTCTTCTCCTGCCGATTATTTTGTCGACGAAGATAAATTATCTTCAGCTACAAAACTGGAATTTTTAATGTTAACCAACGGGTGGAGAAATTATGTATGGAATAGTTTAAAAAGCGAAAAAGTTCCTCTTAATTTTGAACCTAAATGTGGATTTGAAATTACCGGGGAAATTTTAAACTGGAATGAAAGAAAAACACTCGAAAATGCAGGTGTATCGCTGGGAGTTTCCTCAGGTGGTTTCTCGCAGTTATATTTTTCAGAAACGGATATCGATGGTAAATTCAGTTTTAAAAATGTGTTGTTAAACGATACTGCGCTTGTTTTTGCCCAGGGGAAAACTGTAAAAAACAAATTACACACCAACGTAGTAATCGATAGTTTACACATCGGCCATCCGGTAGTTTCAAATCAATCATTAAATAAACTCAGGCATTTTACCGATATCCCAATTTTGTTGTATCGCTTACATTATTACAACGATTTTATTTTAAAGGAGTTTTACCCCGATCGTGATACCAGAATGATTGAACAGGTGGATGTGATTGCAAAAGAACCTGAATGGGACGGGCATTTCAGGATATATGGGTCGCCTGATTATTCGTTACAACTCGATGAAACGGATCGTGTTTATGCCAATATTTTTCAGTATCTGGTTGGACGTGTTCCTGGAGTAAAAGTGATGGGGACAAAAGTCAGGATAAGGGTGCCTATGTCTATAAAATATATAGGGATTAGTACAGGATCTGCTCGAACTGTTTTATTAGGAGGGGAATGGGTTACAGAAGAAACCCTTGCCAATAAAAGTCGTGATGTACCCCTATATCTATTAAATGGTGCCTGGATTGATGAAAAATCACTTTCAATGATTTCGGTTGGTGATATTGATAAAATAGAAATTTTAAAGGGAGTAAATGTGTCAGTTATGGGAAGGTTGGGTAGTGGAGGTGTAATTTCTGTTTTTACGAAACGGGATTATTATGATACTGACACAAAAGAAATTCCAGGAACTGTTTTTGAAAAAATAAAAGGCTTTTCATCGTTCCGTGAATTTTATTTACCAAAATATACCCCTGAAAATATTGATTTAGAAAAGCCGGATTTCCGCACCACACTTTACTGGAATCCTTCAATTACATCTGAAAACGGCAAAGCAGAAGTAACATTTTATACTTCAGACGATATTGCCAGTTACAAAGTTTTTGTTGAGGGAATTATCAGCGAAGGCAGGATTTGCCTTGGCGAAAGTATGTTTGAAGTTATGCCGCAGGAATAACATATATTAATTACCAGTTATGCGGTTTGAATATTAAAGTACTTATTATAAAATATTTAAATCAGACCCCCATCTCGTTCTTTCCCCCATGGGGGGAAGATGTCCAACGGACAGAAGGGGGTCTGTCTTTGATTATCGACTGGATAAATATTATCATTATTATCTGAAATTAAATCGTTCAACACGTTATTAATTTGCTTTTTGATTCACCATGTATCCCTGCCTACCGTCAGACAGGCTTCCCTGATTCAGGGAAGGAGGAGCATTATAATATTTTTGGTTTGAGGTATCATGGGTGGGTAAATTAATCTTTCGCATCAGATGAAAAGATAAAATCGAGGGTAGGTCAATTAATTGTTCACTTCTGATCATATTGCTCGTTTCAGAGTTTTTATTGAAGGAATTACCAGCAAAGGAAAGATAATATGAGTGAGGCAGTATTTGAGGTGAATCAGTTTCATTCAAATCTGAGTAATTCGGATGTCTTGATGATAAAATATTTCACCGCAAAGGGCACAAAGATTTCGCGAAGAACGCATTACTATTTCATTAAAATTGTATTCTCTTTAAACTTTGCGTATTCTTAGCGAACACTGCGGTTAAGAAATACAATTACTCTTTTATTAGTTAGCTACCAAAATATTAAGATAAAGCCTGCCGTATATCTTCAATCAAATCATCCACATTTTCAATCCCAACCGATAAACGCATCATCGTATCGCGAATTCCCATTTCTTCCCTTTCTTTTTCCGAAAACTCAGCATAAATATTTGAGTAAGGATGAATAATCAGCGATTTATTATCGTTCAGGTTTGTAGCCCGCCTGATTATTTGTAATTTGTTCATAAATTTAAAACATGCATCCTGTGATTCCAGGTTGAAAGCCATAATGGTCCCGGGAATACCTGAAAAGTATTTGTTAGCCAGATTATATTTTTTTGAAGATTTTAATCCCGGATAACAAACAGAATTTACCCTATCATCCGATTTAAGAAATTCCCCTAATTCTATACAATTCTGATAACACTTTTCCACTCTGAGTTCGAGTATGTCAAGTTCCTGAATCTGGAAACGTGCAGTTTGTGGTGCCATGCTGGTTCCGGTATTCCGGTAGATGTTTTGACGGAGTTTGGCGATAAAAGCATTTGCACCAAATTTTTCAGTATAATTTTAAAAATTCGGATTTAATTCCCAGTTAAAATTTCCATGGTCAATAATAGCACCTCCAAACAAGGTTGCCCCTCCTGAAATATATTTTGTGGTTGAAATCACTTCAATATTTACTCCAAAACTACCAGCTTTAAAAACGTTAGGTGGAGTTATTGTACTATCGGCAATTAACAAAAGCTTATGTTTTTTACAGATTTCTGAAAGCATTTCAATATCGGCAATTTCCAGTTGCGGATTGGTAACTGTCTCAAAAAAGATAGCTCGGGTATTATTGTCTATCAGCTTTTCAATTTCCTGTGGATTTAACAAGTCAGAAAAATGGGTTTCAATTCCCAAATCAGGCAGTGTTTGATTTAAAAGTGCATAGGTATGCCCAAAAAGATGGTTCTCCGAAATAATGTTATCGCCACTTTTTGCAACCGCCATTAAAGTATTTGATATTGCAGCCATTCCTGAACTTACCGCTACTACTCCATGGCTTTGACTTAGTGCTTTAAGTTTTAGTTCAAAATATTCAACCGTTGGGCTCGAAGCCCTTGAATACACATGGGCAACATATTCACCTCTGAAATTTGCTGCAATCTGTTCTGCCGAATCAAACTCAAAAGCTACCGAATCGTAAAGCGGCATTTGTAAGGCCTTATGAGGATCTTCTTTTGAATATGGGATATTTAATGAGCGCGTTGTAAATCCTTGTTTCTTCATTGGTTTTTTTCTTTGAAACAATTGTAAAACATAAAAAGTTTTTAAAAGATTGTAATGAGTTGGTACAATTATTGAAAATAACAAATGTTTAGTTACAATTGATAAACACCCAAAGTAAAAGTATCGAATTTCATTTTCAGAACCACGGCCCCTTTCCGTGGTTCTTCTTTATTAAACCATTAGCAATAAAAAATATTTATGAGAAATTTGTTTTAATATTCGTAGGAAGTATTAACATAGCAACGTTATTTTTATCTTTATAAAAAGTATTTGAATATGAGTATTCCCGAAATAATTAACCGAGATTCATGGCTTAAGCCTTATGAAAATTCAATAACAGCCTGGCATAAAAGGTATTTGGGGAAAAAGGATTTTTTAACTGCAGGGAATAGCCTTTCAGATTTTGCAACCGGACATCTTTTTTATGGATTGCATAAAGACAATAAGGGTTGGATTATCAGGGAATGGGCTCCAAATGCAACCCAGGTTTATTTGATTG
>JABMQB010000179.1 GCA_013203525.1 Mariniphaga sp. | reverse complement strand
GTGCAGGTATTGATGGAAAGGTTTTATTTAAGGATGTGGAGTTCAAAACCAACAAGGGTGAAAAAATTGTTTTCCTTTCGAGAGATCCAAGGGCAATGACTGCTTTTTTTGAAATTATAAATGGGAAACAGGAACCTGATTCCGGAACTTACCAGTGGGGGCAAACAATTACCTCGGCTTACTTACCCATCGATAATGCTGAATTTTTTAAAAGTGATATTAGCCTTTTCGATTGGCTTTGCCAGTTTACAACCGATACTACAGAATTTTATATTCGTGGATATTTGGGGAAAATGTTATTTGCGGGCGATGAAATTTACAAAAAGGTAAGTGTATTATCAGGGGGTGAAAAAATGCGTTGTATGATAGCTAAAATGATGCTTTCAGACTCAAATGTATTGATTCTGGACACACCGACAAATCATCTGGATCTTGAATCCATTCAGGCATTCAATAATAATCTCACAAAATTCCCCGGTAATATTTTTATGTCGTCGCATGATCATGAATTTATTCAAACCGTCTGTAATCGGATAATTGAATTTACACCTAATGGAATTATTGATAAATTAATGGATTACGACGATTATATTTCAGATGAAAAAATTCATGCTTTACGGGAAAAAATGTACGGTGCCTAAGCCAATATTTTCCGTGAATAAATATTCGTTTCAATCAATAAATCCTTACATTAGTTGTTGATATATTCTATTAACAAATGCAGGAAACTCCATTAAAAAGAATTAATAAATACCTAAGTGAAGTGGGTTTTTGCTCCCGCAGAGCAGCCGACAAACTCATTGAGCAGGGACGTGTAAGCATTAACGGGATTGTTTGCGAAATGGGGACTAAAATTAGTCCGTTGGATGAAGTGAAGGTAGATGGTAAACTTATTTCTGAATCAAAAGAAAAACCAGTCTATATAGCTTTTAACAAACCGGTGGGTATTGTTTGCACAACCGATACTGGTGTTGAAAAAGATAATATTATAGATTATATCAATTACCCAAAACGTATTTTCCCAATTGGCCGTTTGGATAAATCCAGTGAAGGATTGATTTTTTTAACCAACGATGGCGACATGGTTAATAAAATTCTACGTGCCCGGAATTTTCATGAGAAAGAATATTTAGTGACGGTAAATAAGCCAATAACCAAGGATTTTATTCAAAAGATGAGTAATGGAATTCCTGTGTTAGATACTATCACCCGTAAGTGCGAAGTTGAGCAAGTTAATCAATATGAATTTGTAATTATTCTTACACAAGGGCTAAACAGGCAAATTCGCAGGATGTGTGAATATCTGCAATATGGAGTTGTAAGGTTAAAACGAATTCGCATTATGAATGTTTCATTAGATATATCGGTAGGGAAGTGGAGGCATTTAACCGTAGAAGAATTGAATGAAATCAATCGATTGGTTTTGACTTCCTCTAAAACTCACGATGATTTGAAATAAATATGCAACCCGAAATTTTAGTTATTTCAATCAAAAACATAAAAAAAGCTCCAGAAGGAGCTTTTAAAATTTTTAATCATAATTTTTACTTTTTATCGTAAACCCTTGTGGTTTTAACTTCTTCGCCATCCCGGTTTTGTCTTGTTGATGTGATGGAAATTGTTTTTGAATCGGTAAGTGCCCAAACTTCTGTTGAAGTTCTTTCATTTCCATTAAACGATGAAACAGTAACAATAGTAAGTGTTTTACCATCGGCCGACCATTTTGCTGTTGATTTACTTTCGCCCCTGCCAGTTGTATTTACACTCTCTTTCCCATCTAGTGTATATTTGTTGGTTGTTGTTACTGATTCACCATCCCGATTGGTCCTGGTTCTTTCAACCGCAAGAAGATTAGCCTCCTGTGTGGCTATAAAATCACCTCCTCCAAAACGCCTTCCTCCTGTATCTCCAAGGTTACTTTTATCAGCATTTAAAGTCCAGGTACCGGAAAAATTCACCTTTCCTGCCTGTGCATGTGCAAATACCGGAGCAATAAATGTTAAAATAATAGTAAATGAAAATAACCGCATAAAATTAATGCTGTCAATCTGAAAGTTTTTAATACATTTTTTCATAATCTTAAATTTTTAGGTATTGAAATTAAGCTAGTAACAAATCAAAAGTAAATAATCTATAATACATTATGAGACTATTTTAAATATTTATTTAATGACTAAAGTCAGTCTGTTTAAAACTTAAATGGTCCATGGTCCCCTTCGGGGCCGGGAAAGCATTTTATTGGCTTCGTTGTCTTTGATAAATACTTCATTTTCAGGATCAAATTTCAATTTACGGTTTAATTTTATTGAGATAATACCCATATGAGCAAATGCTGCGGCCCGATGTCCAATTCCTTCGTGAGAATAACACTTTTGACGTGACTTAACACAGTCGAGGAAATTACGGTGTTCACTTTCCGCTTTAAAAAGGTTGACCTTACCAGTCCCTGCTTTAAAATCTAAAATAGAAGTCGGTTCAGACGACAACCTACCCCAACCTGTATTGATAAGATCGCCATCGGTACCAATAAAACGATGCCCCGTTCCACCTGATTTACAATTCATAGTTACGCCATCGGCAAAAGTATAATTACAGTTGTAATCGGTAGCTGTATTATAAAAACCTTCAGGAAATATTCCGGTACCTTCCACTGAGATTGGCAAAGTGTCTTCAGTTCCGTGCGCCCACTGGGCGATATCGATCAGGTGATGGGCATAGTCATTGAATTGTCCTTCAGCAGTGTCTTCTATCCAGCGCCAGTTCCAATGAGTTCTTCCCGGGCGGTATGGGGCTTCCGGTGATGGGCCTGTCCACATCTCAAAATCAAAACCTTTAGGTGGATCGCACACTTCCAGTTGTGGTCGTTTGTCATTGGGGTTCTCACGAATTGGGTGCCCACTTGGTAAAATTACATCTATGTGTTTAAGTTTACCAATACCACCATTACGCACAATTTCTGCCATTTGATGAAATTCCGCTCGGCAACGTTGTTCCGATGCAACTTGTACAATCCTGCCTGTTTCTTTCATTACCTTACAGAATATCTTGCCTTCTTCAATGTTGGTGGTTAATGGTTTTTCCACAAATACGTCCTTACCAGCTCTCGCTGCGGCGATCCCAATCTGCACATGCCAGTGGTCGGGTGTACTGATACATATGGCATCAATGTCCTTGCGATCGATCACATCACGAAAATCAGAGGATATAGATAGATCTTCATAAGATTCACCGTATTGTCTAAAAATACGCTGTTTTGCTTTTTCAAGTTGCATCGGGTCTACATCACAAATCGCCAAAATCTGGCAATCATCGTGTTTAAGAAAACCATTAATATTTGTACCGACTCCGTGTTCTCCACACCCAATGAAACCAAGTGTGATTTTATCGCTAGGGGCTATATTCTTTCCCCGGGCAAAAACAGAAGATGGAATGATGTAAGGCATAATTATAGCTGCAGACATGCCTCGAATAAACCTGCGGCGCGATACTTTTTGTTTTTTAGACATTTTTTTTACCTCCAGTTAAAATGGTTTTTTATTTGAAATACTAAAATTTAAAATGATGTCCCGATGATTGGTCGCAACGGACGGACATAAATATTTCGAAATGCAACCGGGCCATGATCCCCTTGCAGCATAACGATAGGATTCTCTGTTGCTTCCGGTATTTTCATAGCCGCTGTGGTTGGGCCAAGCCTTTCCTGATTTTCATGGATTAACTGCCCATTCAGTAATACCCTAAGAAATTTAGCATTAGCTGTTTTATTGCCTGATGCATCAAAACGTGGTGCCTGATACCAGATATGGTACGAATTCCACTGTCCATGCGGTCGTTCTGCACGTACAAGTGGAACCACAGCACCATCGATATTGTTAATCGGACCACCATCGTAGTGGTAGAGGGCTCCGGTTTTGTCGGTTTCCAACCGGGGTTCGATTCCATAGCTGTCCCATATCTGTAACTCATATAATCCATGCACATATATACCGGAATTGGAGTTGGCTGGAATCATAAATTCCACATATAGTTCCATATCGCCCATTTTCTGTGTTGCAATAAGATTCGATGCTCCATTCTGCCCTGCTGTATTAATGATACGGTCTCCTGGAATGGACACACCCGCTAGTTGCCTGGGATTATCATTGCCACCCCAGAACACACCCTTCGTGGCTATCCAACTGCCTTCTTTTCGTGTGTCCTGTAAATTCAAACCATCCATGTTCTTACCATTGAGTAGAGGAATCCAGCCATCCTCCAGAAGAAATGGCGGGTCGCCATGAGTTTGCCCATCGTTAATTGCCGGAAGTTGAGTCCTGGCCACAAGTGATGTCAAAGCCAGGCAAATGAAAAGGAGAAAATGTTTCATAGATGTATGATTTTTAGTAATTTGTAGTATTATGTTTGCAAGTTTTAAAAAAAAATGACGAATATTATAAAAGCTTGTATGTTTTAAAACAGATTGTTATTAGTCTGATTTCATTATTAAGTAAAATATAATTTGCTTATAAAAAATTTTCAGACTTACACTGGGCAATCTGCCAATAAAAAAATAAATTAACCTGATAGTAATTTTGTATTATTAACAATTATTTGCCTGTAAGAATAATATTTCTATTTTTAGGAACTAATAGATTGTTATTAAAAAAACAATAAACCAACTAAATGATCAAAACAAAATTTCTCCGTTTGATTTTTATAGCTCTGTTTTTGACATCCTTTTCTGCTTTGCAAGCACTAAACTGGCCTAATTTGCGTGGTTCTTCTGGAGATGGATCTAGTACAGAAACTGACCTGCCCATTCAATGG
>JABMQB010000178.1 GCA_013203525.1 Mariniphaga sp. | reverse complement strand
GATTTAGCTATATCAAATAAAGCAAACGCCGGCGTAGCGGCTGGTAGAGTAACTGAACTTACAGGTATGGAAGGTTCGGGAAAAAGTTTAATAGGTTCACAAATTTTAGCATCTACTCAAAAAATGGGTGGTATAGCAGTTTATATTGACACTGAATCTGCAGTATCAATTGATTTCTTAAGAATTTTAGGAGTAGATGTAGACAAATTGATATATATTCAATTAGAAACAATTGAAGAAATATATGAAACAATTGAAAAATTAATAGCTAGCATTAGAGAATCAGATAAAAAAAAATTAGTAACAATATTAGTTGATTCAATGTCTGCTGCGACAACCGAAATGGAGCAAGAAGCAGATTATACAAGAGACGGTTGGTCAACTGGTAAAGCAATAATTAATTCTAAAGCAATGAGAAAAATTACTAATTTAATTGCTAAAGAAAGAATCGCATTGATTTTAACAAATCAGCTGAGGACAAAATTAGGAATTAGCTTCGGAGATAATAAATGCGTAGATCCTTATACAACTAAAATTAAAATTAGATATAAAATGAAACAAGAAACTAAATGAATAGAAGAAGAACTAACAATTGCAGAATTCGCTGAAAAGTTTTTAGGAACAGATGACTTCTCAACAGTTCGAGAAATTGATATAAAAGACTATAACATTGAAATATTTGGAAAAGATTTAGATAATAATATAGATTGTTATAAACCAATGGTCAGTTTTATAGTCAAACCAGCCGTCGAAGAATATTTTACAGACGGAAATTTAAAAGGAACTGCAGAGCATAGAGTTATTGAAAACAAAAAAGATATATATTTAAAAGATCATGAAGATTTTAAAAAGGTTACTGAAAAAATGAAAGTAGTTGACTTTGAAATTCCTGAAAATCATAATTACTACGCAAATGGCCGGTTAAATCATAATACTACTAGCGGCGGCGTCGCTATTGGCTTTCATTCAAGCACACGAATAAGACTTACAAAAGCTCTTAAAATTAAAGATAAAACAAAAGAAATAATAGGTTTATATATTAAAGCCAAAATAATGAAATCAAGATTTGGCCCAACATATAGAACTGTTGAATTTCCGTTATATTTTACGTCAGGTATTGATGATGATGGATCTTTATTATTATACTTAAAAAGTAAAAAATTACTTAGTTCTGGTGGCGCTTGGTATACTATGAATATAGTAGATAAAAATGGTGAAGTAGAAGAACTGAAATTCATGTCTAAAGATTGAACAAATAAATTAAATAAAATTCCAGGATTTAGAAATTATGTTTATAATTTAGTTTGTGAAAATTTTATTATGAAATATGAATTAAAAAAAGAAATTATTGATATTGATTCTATTGAGGTAGAAAAAGATAACGAGCCAGACGAACCATATGAAAGTCTGACAGATATAGAATAATTTAGAAATGTTAAATAAATATTCTGAAATATTGTCGGCCATGCAATATGAACATAATCAATTACCATCGGAAAAATATTTACTAGTTGACGGCCTCAACCTTTTCATACGAGCCTTCGCCGCAAACCCAACTATTAATGCAGATGGAATACATATAGGTGGAATTTCTGGATCACTAGCTTCATTAGGTAGCGCAATTAAACAATTTAATCCAACACGCGTTATAATAGTAGTTGATGGGAAAGGCGGCTCGGTTAGAAGAAAAAAAATTTTTCCTGATTATAAAGCTAATAGAAAAAAGAAAAAGAAAACATATAAATACAATAGATCATATGAAGGCTATGGACCAGATTTAGAAAAACAAATGATGAAGTTACAATTATCTAGATTATTTGAATATTTTGAACATATGCCAATTACAATTATAATGATAGATTATGTAGAAGCAGATGATATTATAGCTCATATTGCAACTACATATAATAATGTTCAACATGTAATAATGTCCGCCGATAAAGATTTTTTACAACTATGTACTACAGATAATATTAAAGTATGAGCACCAACGAAAAAAAAATTATATACAAAGGATAATGTAACAACAGTATATGACGTACCAGTCAATAATCTTGCTTTATTTAGAGCTATAGATGGAGATCCATCTGACGGCATACCTGGCATACCCGGATGAGGTAAAAAAACAATTTTGAAAAAATTACAAGTTTTGCAAGATTCAACTCATATATATAATTTAGAAGAGCTAATTGATTATGCTGAAAAATATAATATTCCAAAATTAATAGAGAATAAAAAACTTGTTGAACGCAATTATAAATTAATGCAATTATCAAATGTTGATATATCTGAATCAATTAAAACTATAGTAAAAGAAAAAATAAATGAAAAGATTCCTAGGCTGGCAAAGTATAAGATACAAGTAATGATATTGGAAGATAAATTATTTACGGCAATCAAAAACTCAACAGTGTGATTATCTAAAGTGTTCAATTTTTTGGATATGGAAGCAAGCAAATTTAACAAAAAAAATAAAAAGGATTAAAGAATAATATGGGTACATCACTTTCCCAATACGGTTATACGTTTCAAATCAAATTGTTAGTGGCGCTACTTACAGATAAAACATTCTTAGAACAAATTAATAATATATTAGAAGAAGAATATTTTGATTCAGAATCAAACCAATGATTAATAAATCAAATTAAAACTTATTATGAAAAATATAAATTACCAGCTACATTCGATGCATTAAAAATCGAAATATTAAGTATTAAATCTGATAT
>JABMQB010000177.1 GCA_013203525.1 Mariniphaga sp. | reverse complement strand
TTAATATTCATTCCACTACAAATGAAACTAAAAAACCAAAAATCCTTTGCTTTTTCCTGCTCAGGTGTAAGTGGTTTGGCATTAAATAATATTTTAATCTGGTTCTTACTTAATGCTTTTTTGACAGCACCCCCAACTGGTATTTCATACTTATTCTTTCCAAATGGATAAATATCTTCTGAGATTTCATTTTCCCTAATAGCATGGTTAAAAACAGCACGTAATGAACGAACATACATTGAAACAGTAGTTTCGCTTTTACCTTTTTCTAACATGAAGTTTTCATATTTCTGAAGGAAAGAAGATGTAATATTATTAAATGGTAAATTGGTCGGTTTAGTGCCTTTCACTTCTTCAATGAATTTCAGAATAGACTTTAAACTTAAATCGTAGGTTTCAGCAGTACCAAATCTTTTCAAGTCTATAAAATACTTTATTCGCTGGTTGTAATGGTAAATAACATTTTTACTATCACCTTTCCTGCGATATAATTTCTTTTCAAATAATTCAAACGTAAATGGGTCTGTGTTTTTTGCGGCATCAACTGCGTTCACCCGAATAGCATCTAAATAATTCCTTTCGTCCTGATGAATTTTTCTTGGTTTCTCAGTTTGCCAAACGCTTTCAAATTTTCGTTTGGTCATGTCATATCCAGTCGAATATATTTTTGCTTTTTGAAGAAAAGACGAATAAACACGAAGTTTAACGGGATAGGTTTCGTCCTTTTTTTCTCTCCGGGTGTCCAGAATGATTGATATATCTGCTTTCATATCTTTAATGCTTTAAAACGAAGATACAAAAATTTGCACAAAATTTGCACAAAAAATTGCATAATAACATTAAATTAAAGTAATAATAAACGATACATGAAATTAGTTATTGATTTGATATACAGAATTAATAGGTAATAAATGAATAATAAACAGATAGTCTAATATTATGCTTGACAGGCATGAGGTCACTGGTTCGAATCCAGTACGACCCACTAAATATTAAATGTTAACCTATGTATTATATATGCACTTTATTCAGCCAAATTTGACAAAATCTATATTGGCTCAAGTTCTGATTTCGAAAAACGATTATTGTCTCACAATAATACAAGAAACAAAGGATGGACAAAAAAATATCAGCCTTGGAAAATTCTATATACAGAAACACTTGTTACAAAAACTTTGGCCTTAAAGCGTGAAAAACAGTTAAAATCTGCCAAAGGAAGGCAGTTTATTTGGGATATAATTCACACATTAAAGAGTTAACTCAGTTGGTTTAGCCGCCTACGGTAAGATGACAGGCATGAAGTCACTGGTTCGAATCCAGTATATCCCACAATTTAAAAGTAGTAACCCCAAATTACACATATGCCCTACACTATTAAATACAACAGGATATATTTCAGAGAGATTAATTCTAAAGATTAGTTATACAACTTTTTTTACCTGCCAATCTGCAACTAGCAGGCAAAGTGTAATTGGTTTGCCTTGATATTAATCGTAGGTTAAATACGATGTCCTGTTTCTAAAAAGCCCTGTATTTTGATTCTAATAATTTATTCGCCTCTGTTTCAGCAAATTTTGCTTTGTTAATATCCCAATTTAATGTCATGTCGGGAAAACGATTTGCAACAACTCCCAAAAGTATCGATTCGGTTAATCTGGCTGCATACGAGAATGGAGCACTACACTTATCTTTCTCCAAACAAGTATCCACAAACTGATGATAATGGTCAACTTTCTCAATATTTGGGAAATCAATTTTTTCATATTTCCCGTTTACAATCAATTTTGGGTAATCCCAGTGTGGCAATAATAAACGCCCTTTTTCTCCAACAAATACAGCACCTTGTTCAGGCAGTTTTTCCATATTTGGCAATTCCAAATCTTCGTGCATATCAGGAGCTCCCGGTCCATCGTACCACACCCATTTCAAATTTTCTGTTGTATATTTAGTTTGAGGGAAATCATAGGTCACAATATTATTTACAGGGTGTCCGAAACCGGTTGGTTTTCTACAACTTGTTTTAATCGTATTAGGAACATCTAATTCGAGCGCAGTATAAGGCGAATCAAAAATATGTACTCCCATATCGCCGAGTGTTCCGCAACCATAATCCAACAATTTTCTCCAGTTTACAGGATGATAAATTTTTTCTTTATATGGTCTCTCAGATGCTGTCCCCAACCAAAAATTCCAATCTAAAGTATCTGGAATTGGATCACTCCCTTCAGGTGTAGGTCCGTCATATCCCCAGTTTTTAGGAGACCATGCCCGAACACAACTAACTTTGCCAATAATTCCCGATTGAATTAAAATAACTGCTTTTCTATATTCATCACTCGAATGACACTGAATCCCCATCTGCGTAATCAGGTTATTATCTTCCGCCAACTTTCGCATAGCCCTTGCTTCTGACACATGGTGCGTAAGAGGCTTCTGACAATACACTGGTTTTCCCAGATTCATTGCCAATATTGAAGCTGGAGCATGCGTATGATCAGGTGTCGATACAATCACAGCATCAATTGAGTTTCCAATTTCATCAAAAAGTTTTCTATAATCAGCATAAACTTTTGCTTTAGGATGTAGCTTTTTAGCCGCCACCAAAGAATTTGAATCAACATCGCATAAAGCAGTTATTTCTACCAGTTTATGTGAGGAAATGGATTTAAGATCCTCGGCTCCCATTCCTCCAACTCCAATATGCGCAGTTCTCAGTTTCCCATTTTTAGTAAGTGCCCAAACCGATGATGGCAAAAATGTTACCGATGCAAACGCAGCAGAATTTTTTATAAAATCTCTTCTTTTCATTTATTTTAGGTTTAATTTCTTTCTGTTTTTCACGTAATTACTGCAGTAAAACTTATAAATGTAAATATCATGAATTTAATTTTTGTAATGAAATATTTCTTAAGCAAAGAACAAGACCAGAACTAAATAAATTTGATAACC
>JABMQB010000176.1 GCA_013203525.1 Mariniphaga sp. | reverse complement strand
GTTATGATAGGAAGGCAAAAAAAAGAAAATAAATTATTCAACCGAGTAAGAGGAATGAAAACAGCCTCGATGCCTGCAATGCATATTGGCGGCGTGATGCCACCGCCAGATTGGAACACAGAAAACTATTCAACAATTAATGAAAATGGGTATAAGGATGTTAGAATTAATCCGTTATCAACTTTCTCGATCGATGTTGATAATGCTTCTTATTCAAATGTAAGGCGATATTTAACTCAGGGCAACATGCCTCCTGTTGATGCTGTAAGGATAGAAGAAATGATTAATTATTTTAAATACGATTATCCTGAACCAGATGGTGAACATCCATTTAGTGTTACCACTGAATTATCAGATTGTCCGTGGAATTCAGAACATCAACTATTACATATTGGATTACAGGGTAAAAGTATTGATAAAAAGGATTTACCTTCTTCCAACCTGGTTTTTTTATTGGATGTTTCCGGATCCATGAATTCGTATAATAAACTTCCACTTGTTAAAAAGGCTTTTAGGTTGTTAGTTGATCAATTACGTCCAAATGACAGAGTTGCAATTGTAGTTTATGCAGGTGCTGCAGGCAAAGTTCTTGATTCAACACCTGGTAATAATAAAAAGAAGATTCTAGAAGCAATTGAAAATTTAAATGCCGGAGGATCAACTGCCGGGGGAGAGGGAATTAAACTTGCTTATAAAATTGCTAAAGAAAATTTTATTGAGGGTGGTAATAACCGCATAATCCTCGCAACCGATGGTGATTTCAATATTGGTATTTCAAGTACATCAGAAATGGAACGGTTAGTAGAAAAAGAACGGGAAAATGGTGTTTTTATGACAGTTCTTGGTTTTGGAATGGGCAATATAAAAGATGATAAAATGGAAACAATAGCTGATAAAGGAAACGGAAATTATGCATACATCGATAATATCCATGAAGCCCGGAAAGTATTGATATCTGAATTTGGAGGAACACTTTTTACCATCGCAAAAGATGTTAAATTTCAACTTGAATTCAACCCCCTTAAAGTTAAGTCATACAGGTTGGTAGGTTACGAAAACCGCTTGTTAAATGATGAAGATTTTAATGACGACACCAAAGATGCAGGTGAAATGGGGGCAGGCCATACTGTTACCGCTTTATATGAAATTATCCTGGCAGGTTCTGATGAAATTGCAATTTCAATCGATCCTTTAAAATATCAATCACGTGAGAATGTGGCTGGCAAAACTTCAAAAGAAATTTTAACAATTAAACTCAGGTACAAGGAACCTGACGGTAATAAAAGCAAATTATTGGAGAAAATAGTAAAAGAAAACTCAATCAATCCTGAAATCATCTCCAAAAACTTTAACTTTTCAGCTGCCGTTGCTTCTTTTGGAATGTTGATACGAGGTTCAGAATTTATGGGTAATACTTCATTTGAAAATATTCTCAAATTGGCTGAAAATGCCAAAGGAAGTGATAATGAAGGTTATCGGTCGGAATTTATTCAACTGGTAAAAACCACCAGGAGCTTAAATTTCTTTGCAGAAGAATAAATATAATATTGTAAAAGCTTTAAAACCAGAATATCTTATGTGCAGATATTCTGGTTTTGTATTATCATTGATTTACAATTTGGCTAATATTTTGGTTCTGTGCAATGGTTTTTATAAATTAGGATGGTCAAACTTAAAATTAATTAAGCAATGGGTAAAGGAGACAAAAAAACTCGCCGAGGTAAGCTTTTTATGGGATCATATGGTGTAAGAAGGCCAAAACCTTCAAGAATTAGAAGAGAAAAAGCCAAAGCATTTAAAAAAGAAAAATAAAATCGGTTTATAATTATTCAGGGAATTTTTATTTGTGTTGATAAAATACATTGATATAATAATATCTTTGAATTAATCGTTTATTCTAAAAATTTGAAATGAAAAAAAGTATTCTTATCATTCTGCTGACGACTTTGGTAATGGGTGTTTCTGCGCAATACGAATTTGACCTTGGTTTAAAAGCAGGCCTGAATAATTCAAAAATTACAGTAAATTCAGATAATTATGATCCTTCAACAATTCTAAATTATCATTTTGGTGCCTTTGCACGGATTAATCTAAATTATCTTTATATACAACCCGAAGCATATTATAGCTCAAAAGGTGGTGATATTGAAGAGATTGTTAGTAGTAATCCGCTTCAAACTGTAAGTTCATTTAATTATGATGTTATTGATGTACCCTTATTGCTTGGAGTTAAAATAATTAATGAAGAGGCAATTAACCTCCGAATCATGGCAGGCCCGGTTTTTAGTTTTATAACAGATAGCTCGATCGAAACTAATGATTCACGATTTTCATCAACCTATTTTAAGGACCGTTTTTTTGGCTGGCAATATGGTATTGGAGCAGATTTTCTCTTCCTTACATTTGATGCAAGAATAGAAAACAGCGCAGGTAATATTTATTCAAGTAGCGCCTTAAATTCTAAAAGCAATACCCTTCTTTTAACGTTGGGGATAAAGTTGTTATAAGAATTTTAAATTATTTGTTTTAATTATTCAAGGTTTTTCCAGGCAGAAATTGCTTTATAAGCATTTCCTTCCATATCGAATAAACTCCGTCCAAGATATGGAATTCCGGAACCCGGTATTTCCATTCCATCAGGCTTCCAGTAATATACAGCTTTCATTTTTGGATATTCACTTAAAATTTGTGCTAACTCCACCATAAAATCGTATTGTCCTTGCTCCGTTGGAGGGTAGGGTTGTATATCATAAACCCAACGGTCAGGTTGTGGGTAATGGCCATCTGGGTAGTAGGCTGTTTCAACAATTACCTGGTCCTGTTCAAAATTTTCAGAAAGAAAAGCAATATTTTTTCTTAAATCATCAAAAGTACCATGCCACCACGGGTAATAACTTAAACCTATTTGATCAAATTCAACACCTCTTTCAATAATATTTGAATAAAATCTGTTTGATTCTTCCAGACTACCACCAGTTGCTGCATGAATCATTATAGGAATGTTTTTCCCATTATCGGATTCTTTTACACCTTTAACACCTGCTCTTAATAAAGCACAAAGTTCATCCCAGCGTGCAGTGTCATTTTCCCATAATCTTCCATCGGGCCAAATCATCCCATTATTAATTTCATTACCAACCTGTACAAGTTCAGGCAAAACTCCAGCTTTATCCATGCTGTTTATAACGGCTTTTGTGTAATCATAAACGCTATCCTGTAATACTTCGAAAGCGAGATTCTCCCATGCTGCCGGTTTAAACTGTTTACCCGGATCGGCCCATGTATCGGAATAATGAAAATTAAGGAATATTTTAAACCCAAATTGTTTTGCTTTTTGTGCTAAAGCAATTGTATAATCAAGGTCGTTGCAAACGGGGCCCCGCATATTCGGAGTGTGAAAAATTCGCAACCTGGCCCATGTGTAACCATTCTCCTTAAAAATCTGAAATCCTTCTTTAACAATCCCATCTACCTTATATTCACCACCTAAATCTTCAATTTTTTTCATGATTGAAAAATCAGCGCCAATGATCAGGCCTTGAT
>JABMQB010000175.1 GCA_013203525.1 Mariniphaga sp. | reverse complement strand
GAATATAGCGCAGTTCGGTTTGTGCATCCCGACTTGGATGTCGGGAGGGTCATCCATACGGACTAGACTTAATACAGAAACGGTTATAACATAGTGAAGCTATAACCGTTTTTTATTTTCTAACCAAATTTAACAAACCCAAACCTCAGATTGGAATTAAGGGGGGCATCCGTACGGACCACCCCGATATTTAAAAGGGTTAATTTATTGAAACATAAGTTAATCCTTTTTTTTTAATATTATGGAATATAGCGCAGTTCGGTTAGTGCATCCCGACTTGGATGTCGGGAGGGTCGTCCATACGGACTACCCAGACTTGTTTATCAATACTATTAAAATTCTAACAACTCTGCATAAATCCTGTAATTCTCCAAATCGAAACAAACGAAAATAACTGTCTCTATTGAGCTATCGTTTTCAAGAAATTTTTTCACTTCGCTTATAGCAATTTTGGCTGCTGCTACTTTAGGAAAACGATAAACACCTGTACTAATGTTTGGAAAAGCTATTGTTCTACAATTATTTTCTTTTGCAATTTTAAGGCTGTTTTTGTAGCAATTTGCTAAAAGTTCATCGGCTTTGCTTGAGTTTTTTCGCCAAATGGGGCCAACAGTATGAATTACAAATTTTGCCGGAAGTTGATAGCCTTTTGTTATTTTAGCTTCTCCTGTCGGGCAGCCGTTTAAAGTTCGGCATTCTTCAAGTAGCTGTGAACCGGCAGCTCTGTGAATCACTCCGTCAACTCCTCCCCCACCGAGAAGTGATGTATTTGCAGCGTTTACAATTGCATCAACTTTTAGTTTTGTGATGTCTTCTTTTGTTACTTTAATGTTATTCATTTGTCATTCGGTTGCCTACTCACAGAAGCTTTAGCGTAGGTGAGTCATTAAGTAGTCATTAATTGTCATTTAATGGTCATTAAGTTGTCATTTCCTCTATTTCCATATTTCCCTCTTCAACTTAAGATTCATTTTTCCGAACAAAAAGTTGTGCTGTTTCATATCTTACCACTTTAATTTTTTCACCTTCATCAATAAACCCTGATTCTGCGGTTGCATCAAAAATGTCGTCATCAATTTCAACTTTTCCGGCAGGCCTGAGAATAGTTTTTGCATATCCATTCTTTCCAATCATAGTTAAATATTGAGCATCGGCTGAAGTAAATCCATTCTTAACCTGCTGAGTACTTGCAAGTGCCAATTGTCCAAAAATAGTAGAAGTAAATATTTTTTTACTTATATAAAATGATAAAATCAGAGATAAAAAAGTAGCAGTTATTACAATAAAGAAGGCTTTTATCAATTGAAGATAATTGATATATATAAAATCAAAACCAAAATTTTGAACCATTGAAAGTGTTAGTCCGACTATAATAAACATAATACCTGTAATTCCGGCCACACCAAAGCCCGGGATCACAAATATTTCGACTGCAACCAGAATTACTCCAATTATAAAGACCAATATTTCCCAGTTATTGGCAAGTCCTTCGATATAATGAGGTGCAAAATATAATAATGCGGCAATAATTGATGCAACAAGTGGGAATCCAACTCCAGGAGACTGTAGTTCAAAATAAATTCCACCAATTATTATCATAATCAAAATTCCACTGATCATTGGATTAATCAGAAAACCTATAATTCTATCAGTAGTCGTCAGTTTTTGCTCAATTATTTCATAATTCTCGAAACCTGCATCATTTAATAACTCACGAATATTTTCAGCTTTTCCTTCACAATATCCATGTTTGATTGCTTCAGAAGTAGTGAATGTCAAAACATTGCCTGTGTCGCTAATATTTTCAATATAAATTCTCGGGTCAACCATTGCCTGGGCAATTTCAGGATCACGGCCTTTAGCTTCGGCTGTTGATCGCATCATTGATCGCATATACGACTGATATTTATCGGGAAGTGGCTTTCCGGTTTGATCAACAACGGTTGCTGCTCCAATATTTGCTCCCGAACGCATATAAATACTATCACAAGCAATTGATATTAATGCACCTGCTGAAGCAGCATTATTATCAATAAATACATAAACAGGTATTTGTGAGTGCAGAATAATAGTTC
>JABMQB010000174.1 GCA_013203525.1 Mariniphaga sp. | reverse complement strand
TAATTTGTTAAAAATGTTATTTACTAGCCGTCCGTTGCAATGGATGTTTTCCCGGCTTCATCCTAATTTTGCGTTTACTTTGGCGCATGCCTGGTCGAAAAATAGTAGGTTGGCAAAAGGAATTGTTGGCGAAGAATTTAAAAAGGAAAACGAGGGATTATATGTTTTTTCAGAAAAGGTACTTAAAAATGAGTTTTTTGATTTTTTGGTTTTCGGACACAGGCATTTATTAGTTGAAATGCCCATAAATGAAAAATCGAAATTTGTTTTATTGGGTGAATGGATTAGTTTGTTTTCATACGGAGTATTTGATGGAGAAAATTTCGAGTTGAGACGATATAATAAAGAAAAGAGTTAAGGGAGTTGAATAAAAGAGATTTTATGGCGAAAAAGATTTATACAAAAATTATTGGCTCAGGAAGTTGTATCCCTGAAGTAAAAATAAAAAATGAACATTTTTTATCATATGATTTTTATGATCCGTCAACAAATAAAAAATTTGATAAGTCGAACGAGGAGATTATAGAAAAATTCAGAGAAATAACCAGTATTGAAGAACGCCGTTGGGTACGCCCTGATCAGGTTACATCTGATATTGTAACCATTGCAATACAAGAAGCTTGTAAAGATGCTGAAATAGACAAGGAGGATCTTGATTTTATGATTATTGGCCATAACCTGGGCGATATTCCCGAAGGTAGCAACTGTCCTGATATTTTGCCTGGCCTGGCAAATAAGGTTAAAGAAAAGCTAAAAATAAAGAGTCCATCTTGTATATGTTTTGATGTTATATCCGGGTGCCCTGGATGGACTCAAAGTATGATTGTAGCAGATAATTTTATTAAAAGCGGATTACATAAAAGAGGTGTAGTTGTAGGTGCTGATGTTCTTTCACGTATTTCTGATCCTCACGACCGCGATTCGATGATTTATGCCGATGGTGCAGGTGCTGTAATAGTTGAAGGTAAAAAAAGTCGCAAGCCGATTGGAGTTATTTCTTATTCGAGCCGAAGCGATTCGATTAAATATGCAGGAATGCTTTCTTTGGGGCCTTCTGCAAATAAAGAAATTGACAGGAATAAGCTTTATGTTAAGATGCTGGGGCATAAACTTTATTTGTATGCAATTAATCATGTGCCGGAAATTGTAAAAGAAAGCATCGAAAAAGCAGGTATTGAATTATCGGATATTAAAAAAGTTTTGATCCATCAGGCCAACGAGAAAATGGATGATGCAATGCTCAAAGGATTATTTAAATTATATAAAATCCGTAAAATTCCGGATGGGATTATGCCAATGAGTATTTCAAAATTGGGGAATTCATCAACAGCAACTGTCCCTACAATTTACGATTTGATAATGAAAGGGAAAATGGAGGGGCATTCTATTAATAAAGGTGATTATATTTTATTCGTTTCGGTTGGTGCCGGTATGAATATTAACTCTATTGTGTATAAAGTACCTGTCAAATAAAGGCTTTAATTTTCATTTCCTTTTGGTGTTCCTCCTCTAACCGTGCTGATTGTCCAGTTGTCAGGTTTTTCAGGTTTGAAATTTATATCGTTTTTAGGGATAATGGAATATCCGGATTTCAAAGAATGAAAGTTTCCTAACTCAGAAATATTGTAATTAATATCCATTAGTTTTTTATCACCAGGTAAATAAATGGTGATTTTTTCTTTTTGGTTATTTAGTTTGCCCCTGAATATTCCATCAGGTTCAAAACCATACCTTGACTCAAACCAGGTTGCATCTTCGGCCAGTACAAAATATTGGCCCGGATTCAGATATGTGGATTCCGGAAAAGTAAAATCAATTCCTTGTTTAATGCTGAATCCGGAAATATCAATAAGCTCAACTCCATCGTTTTTAAATTCGATAAATTCAAAATTTTTATTATCAATATTATCCAAACTATCAGGTTGAAACATAATTTCAGTTATTTTAAAATTTTCTGGTTCATTATTAAGAATTACAGGAAATTCACTTAATGCACTCCAACTATCGTTTGATTTGATCCTTGCTTTAACTATTAATCCAGTTTTAGTATTGAAAGTAGTTGAATCTGGAATCGATTTTTTGGCATTTTTATATATACTTCCACCTTCTAACCTTGGATCCTTTCCATCGCTTGTATAAAAAATTTCCCCTTCATTATTCAGATTTTTCAGTTTTATGAGGGCTTCCTTATTGTTGAAATAACGACAGGTTGTTTCAGGAGGATTGATTTGTGGATAAAATCCAAAATCTTTTAAAATAGTTACAAATTCTATATTCCTCATTTTTAAAATGCTGTCAACGCGATTTACTTCTGATAGCCATTCCTTATCACGCGTTTTAGGAGATTCAAATAAAGCATCGCCCCAACGTGCCGATTCTGCAATTACGGCAAGCCTGATATGGTTGTTTAATAGCCGCCATGTGTGCGAGGCTTTTTCAGGAGAAAGCCATCCGTTAAAGCAGTGCTTAAAAACACGATCTGCAAAATATATCATAAACTCCTTATTGGATTTCATTTCTCCCCATATTTTTAATAATATTGATGTTCCCTGATATTCATTTCTGAATTCACTGTAAATTGTAAGGTCAGGTGACATATCATATTCAAAGGATAATTCATTATCCCAAAGAAAATATTTCAGTTTGCCGTCCGGATTATTGTAAAATCCGCACCACCAGTTATTATATGGATAGTCACCCATGGCGGAGTACCATTTCATAATCAGATAATCACAAAAGTTTTCCAGGTCTACGTATTTATTTATTTTATTTTGCACTAATTTATGCCCTTGATAACTTTCGAGATAACTAAAAATAAGATTTGATTTTTGTTTTCTCTCATTTCCTGTAATTGCATGCGATAATGAAATCCAGTTTTTATTAATCCCACCGTAATAATCCTTTAAAAAGTTTTCATCAGGACGCTCAATAATGTTATACATTCCCATATAAATGCCATTAACATACAAGTGTGCAAATATGCCGTGTGATCCATCCCCCGATAGCAGTATTTGAGTATCGCGGAACCATTGATCGCGCGCGAAAGTGCTTTCTCCAGTACTTGATTCTATCCGTGTCCAGCTTCGGTTATTTCCTGCCCGAAATACCAAATGGTCGAATTTTGTTGTAGCATTTTCAGAATTTAAAATTGAAGTTTTAAGAATATTACTTTCAAAGTTTCCAGGGCCGTATTCTTTTTTGAATAGGACCCGCATCGATCGTTTCATACTCAAATGGCTATGGCCCTTTATCCCGCAAAATATTTGTTCGCTATTAAATTTGTTGTCCGGGTAGATCACCTCTAGTGAAGTTTTAACTGCTTCTTCCCCACTAAAGTACCGATGAAAATCGCTTACGGGTAAAACCACAGACACGGTTGGAATTGAAAGAAGTGCCGGTATAACAGAATCCTTGTAAACCGAATGGTTTACTATTTCCGGATCCATCTCAAAATCAGAAAATTCAAACCCTGTTTTTCTACTATTTATGGGATAGAAAGTATTTGGATAATTTGCTATTTCAGCAGGCTGTTTTAGCACTGCCTCAGGGAAAATATATGAATGCACCTTAATTTCAGAAACCAATGAATCATTTACAAATATACCGGCTTTTATGACCTGGGTGGAGTCAATAAGCAAAGCCCGCTTATATGTTTTTACACTATCTGAGAAAAGGCTGTATCCACCAATTGTATATTTAATTAATGTCTTAGAACCATTACTTGTTAATTTAAGCCGGAATTTTTTAAAATAAAATCCCCTTTCGTTACTAAAACTGAGTTTTACTGATTCTTGTGAAAAAACAGAAAAATTCAGGCATACCGTTAATAAAACCAAGATCAATTTTTTCATCCCCAAAATTAAGCTCGTCTAAAATAATAAATATTACTCTTTTAGAAAAGGTTTTACCTGCTTCGTAAAACATCCGTTAATTCTTATCTTTGATAAAAAATGAATGGACACCTATGAATTCTGAAATATTGTACTTAATTATCGGGTTGACCTCTGGTTGTGTAATTGCGTATTTGATTTCTAAGTTATCATCACGTAATGTGTTTGACAAACTTTCAAAAGAATGGCAACAAAAACTGGACTTGTTGTTAGATGAAAAACGACAGGTTGAAATTAAAATGTTGACTTTTGAAGAAAGGATAACCCAAAAAACTGAGTTACTGGATAAAACCGAATTGGAATTAAAAGAATCAAGGGCAGGTAATGAGTCACTGAAATCGAGGGTTGATAAAGCCGAAGTAGAATACCGTAATCTTCAAGAGAAACTGCAAACTCAAAAGGTCGAAATGGAAGAGTTGCAAAAGAAATTCACTACTGAATTTGAAAATATTGCCAATAAAATTCTGAAAAAAAACAGTGAAGAATTTTCAGCAGTTACCAATAAAAGTATGGGTGATATTTTAAAACCCATAAAAGAAAAATTTGAAAGTTTTGAGAAAAAAGTTGAGGACACATACCTGAAAAGCAAAGATGATCAGGTAGATATAAAGGCTGAATTAAAAAAATTATCGGATTTAAATGTAAAAATTGGAGAGGAAGCTCGAAACCTGACAAAAGCTTTAAAGGGCGATGTGAAAAAACAAGGCAACTGGGGTGAGGTTATTTTGGAACGGATACTGGAACGTTCGGGATTAAATGAAGGAGAGGAATTTAAAAAACAATACAGTGATTTTTCGGAAGATGGAAAGCGTATTCAACCCGACATAGTAGTTTTTTTACCTGATAAAAAACATATCATTATTGATTCAAAAGTTTCGTTAGTAGCATATGAGAGAGCAGTGAATTCACAGGATGAAACTGAAAGAATCCGTTTTGTAAAGGATCATCTTTTAAGTGTAAAAACTCATATAAAAGGATTGAGTGAAAAGCATTATCAATCGGCAAAAAATCTTAATTCTCCTGATTTTGTTTTAATGTTTGTTCCTATCGAATCATCGTTCAGTTTGGCTATTCAGGAAGATCAGGATTTATTTACATACGCATGGGATCAGAAAGTTGTGATAGTCAGCCCTTCAACACTACTTGCAACTTTACGAACAATAGCATCAATCTGGCAGCAGGAAAACCAAACGAAAAATGCCATGGAAATTGCACGTCAGGGCGGAGCACTGTATGATAAATTTGTTGGTTTTGTTGCCGATATGCAAAGAATTGGTGCGAATTTAAATACAACTCAAAAAACATATAACGATGCCATGGGAAAACTACAAACCGGTAGTGGCAATTTGATTCGCAAGGTTGAAAGTATTAAAAAACTTGGAGCGAAAGCATCGAAAGAGTTACCCGGCAATTTATTGGATGAATAATAATATAGCTTTATTAAAGTTTAGATTTTTTGCTGCTATAATCAGTTAAATCACATATAAAAGCTCCAATTTTAAGGTTTGCTTTAAATTTCATTGGAATGTGCCTTGCATCGTCTGTAAACCACATCATCATATCATTTTCATTTTTAAAAATCGGGCCGGCAAGTGTTGATACATAACATTTAATACAATCCGTTTTTCCCCAAATAGTTTTGATGGTTTCTTTGCCGGCATATATTATTTTAAGGTCCCATTCTTTATCGGCAAAACATGTTTTT
>JABMQB010000173.1 GCA_013203525.1 Mariniphaga sp. | reverse complement strand
TGCATCCGTTTATGCCATTTATTTCGGAAGAATTGTGGCAGTTAATAATGGAAAGGAAGGAAGGCGAAAGTATTATGGTTTCGGAACTTCCTGGGATTGGAGAATATGATAAAATAATGCTTGAATCGTTTGAAAATGTAAAAGAAACAGTTTCAGGGATTCGTAAAATCAGAAAGGAAAAAAATATTCCTAACAAGGATAATTTGGCTATCAGTATTCAAAAAGGCGATAAGGGGTATGAAGAAAAATTTGTATCAGTACTAAGTAAGTTGGGTAACTTATCGTCAGTGAAATTGGTTTCTGAAGAAGTAAAAGGTGCTGCATCATTCCGCGTTAAATCAACCAATTATTATATTGATTTGGGTGGTTTTGTTGATGCTGAAGCTGAACTAAAAAAACTGGAAGAAGAATTAAAATACACCAAAGGATTTCTTAATTCAGTAATAAAAAAACTCAGCAACGAAAGGTTTGTAAATAATGCACCCGAGGCTGTGGTTAATATGGAAAAAACAAAACAAGCCGATGCGGAAGCAAAAATTAAGGTGCTTGAAGAGAGGATAGTTTTGTTGAAATAAAACCATAAGCTAATACGATAATTATTGTTGATCGAAAAATATTATAGTATGACGACCATGTTTTTTATGGAGCTTTAGGAGAATTTGAATGAAGTATTACACTTGTCTCTATGATTTCATATTCGCCCTGTTTAAGCCTATTGACAGGCTTTCCATCAGATGTCTCAAGTTCTTTCAAGCCTTCTATGACTCTACTTGGATCATTAAGATTTCCAGTATCAATAATGTCGGTATAAATGTTTATTGTGTACTCGCAACCCTCGTTATCAGTACAGATGAAATTGTCAATCCATTTTTTCATTAATTGTTCCTCCTTTGCATAAATAATTAATTGAAAGCAATATTGCAATCTAATACTCGTCAACCAATTTTTTTAGTATAAAAATACTATGAATTGGTATTAATACCAACACCTTATAAAATTTGTTAAAAGCCCGGTTAAAATTTGTTATTTTCATTATGGGGTTTTTTGAATGATTATATTTGAAGTCGATTTTTTACCGTGCATGGCTGGACTTAAGTTTTATATATTATTTTTTGTTTTGGCAGTGGGTGTTTCCGTTTCAGCTCAGGAGAGTTGGGAGGTTGACCCAATACCAATCCGTGTAAAAGGAAGGGTATTAAATACTGCTGACAAAACACCCGTACCATATGCTCATATAATAAATAATCGTACTCATGGTGGGACTATAACCAATGCCTCCGGAAATTTCACCATGGATATGTTAAATATCGACAGCCTGGACGTTTCGGTTTTAGGATTTTTTAAAGAATCATTTAATGTCCCTTATAATTATCACCCCGACAGCATAGTAACTTTTTATCTTCGTCCGGTTTCAATTTCTATCCGCCAGGTTGATGTTGCCGGAGAAAAGCCTGAAGTTAATATGGATGGTATCCCGGGAGGTAAACCAGTTGATATCGACCCTGAACTGCGTGGTGATGCTTTTAATGAAAAGCCTCCTGTTTTGGCAGCATTTTTTAATCCTGTTTCTTTTTGGTATTACTATTTAAATAAAAAGGAAAAACAGAAACGCGAGGTCCGTAAAGCAATATTAACTGAAAAGAACTGGGAGATGCACTCACAGAATTACAACAAAGAGGTGGTTATTTCGCTTACGGGACTAACTGAAATTCAAGCCGAGGAATTTATGATCTGGTTTAATGCACAGGATGTTTTGCCATATACATCTACAGAGTATGAAGTCAGGGCATCGGTCCGTGAATATTTCCAAATTTATAAAACTCAGAAAGAACAGGAATAGGATTTAATCGAGAATAGTGGTCACCCCACTCCAAGTGGGATGACCACTATAAATATATTATAATTCTGTCACCACTAAATTCCGCCACATTACTTTTATACCTCCACCATCGTGAATTTGAAGTGCTATTGCTCCTTTACCTTCTCCAATTTTTTCATCTTCAATATCCACCATTTGAGTTCCATTCAACCAGGTAATAACACGGCCGCCAACCACTCGGATTTTCATTTTGTTCCATTCACCCATTTTAAGGATATGTTCTTTTTCATCCGGAATTTGAACCAGCCAGCCTCTACCGTACGATTCATAAATTCCTCCGGTATCATGATTTGGAGGGGCAACCTCAACCTGCCAGCCACTTACTTTAGTTCCTTCGAATGTTGAACGGATAAATACACCGCTGTTACCATTGGCTTGCTGCTTAAACTCCAAAGTTAATTCAAAATTGTTGTAGAATTTTTCGGTCGATAAATATCCGTAAGCTTTATCCGGGCCACTTTCACAAACCAGAAGCCCATCTTCAACATACCATTTTTCTGTTCCATGTATTTTCCATCCATCAAGGTTTTTCCCGTTAAACAATTTTTTACCTGTTCCTGACTGGAATGAATTAAATACAATAAATAAAGCTAATGCAATTAGGAATGTTAGTTTTTTCATAGTTGTATAAAGTATAGTTAAGTTTAATTTCCGATTTCGCCTTTTAAAACTTTGACATTATTTTTGAGTTTCAATATTTCAGCATCTTTTTCCTTTATTTGAGAATTCAAATTAGAAATTTCATCTTGTATGGTTTTTAACGCTGAATCAAGGTTTTCAATTTTTAATTGTTGCACGTTTTTCTCACCTTCCAAAAGTGTGACTTTATCTTTTTCCTGCCTTAGTTCAAAGTTTTTGCTATCAATTTCTGATGACTGGTTAAAAGCAGTATTTTTCCATGATTCAAGCTCATTTTCAAGTTGTCGAATTTTTGTATCCCGTTCTGTAATTGTATTGTTTAACCGGCGTTTTTCAAATTCAAAAGCGTAATCTTTCTCTTCCAAAGTTTCTGTGGTAAGGCTTACATTCGATTGCAATGTAGAAATCTCATTATTAAGTGTAGTAATATATTGGTCTTTTATTGCATTGCTTTCCAGAAGTTCATTTTTTAATTCTTCAAAGTCAATTATCATTGCTTCAATGCGTTGTTTTTTTGCATTGTTTTCAGCAGTTAAATCCCTTACCTGTAGCTCGGCATTCAAACGCCCGGCTTCCATTGCGAGGTATTTCTTCTTGGCAACACACGAAGTAAAGATCAGTAATGTAGAGGCAAGAATCCAAACAATCGGCTTGCTGTTCATGGTAAATAATTTAAGTTTTTACAAAGATATAAAATAATAATCCGGTATTATAACGTTATTTAATTAGCAAATGGTATTAAATTGTCCAAGGTTTTATACACTAATTGAAATGCAATGCGAAAAATCACATTCACTATACTTAGCATTTTAACAGGAATTTTACTGAATGCTCAGGAAAGCAATGTAATTCAGGTTATTAATGGTAAAGTAATTGATGAAACAAATAGTCCGGTTTCGTATACAAATATTGGGCTTGAAGGCACTTATTATGGAACTGCCAGTGATGCAGAAGGTAATTTTGAATTGAAAGTACCGGCTGAACTTGCCGACCGGCAAATTTTCTTTTCAGCAGTTGGTTATAAAAACAGAACATTTCCGTTATCTGATTTTTTTGAAAAGGAATTCAAACTGATCAGGTTGGAGTCGCAATCATACGATATTGAAAATATTGATATAAATGCGCAATCGATGGTGTTGTACCGAATTCTTAGGACTGCAACTGAAAATATACCCAGGAATTTTGCCAATGGCCCTTTTAATATGGGTTGTACTTATGAGTTTGAAAAGATCAAAGAAGATGAAAATTTTTCACTTAAAGCCCAGGCAAGGATTTATGACAGGACAGGATATGGAATTCTATCTGTAGAAAACGCTTATAAAGAACGAAAGTATTCCTTTTCAAATGTGGAAAAGAATTACGGTAGTTATTTGTTGTCGGAAGGCCTAACGAATTTGGATGAAATTCTTGAATTGGATTTAGCCCGCTCGGTTGCTACTATACTCAATCCGGTAATTCTTAGTCAGTTTGTTTTGAATCAGGAGGATGATACAAAATTAAATGGTACTGATGTATGGGTAATTGGTTTTAACCTGGCTGAACCGGGGCTGAAAGGATCAGGTGATTATTATGCTTCACGGTTTGAAGGGAAAATATATATCAATAAAAATAATTACGAAATAAAAAAAATTGAGGGCTGGATTAGGTCTGAGAAACAGAGCCGTGCAGGCAGAGGATTGGCAATTGGAGTTAATTCTGATAATTACCTTGAAAATGTAGTTTACGATTTTACTACAAGTTATAATACTGAAGGTCTGGAATTTATTTCATTGCATAAAAATTACAAACAAAATGGAATTCAAATAAATGAATCTTCGCGTCTGGTAGTTCTTGATATTAATTCATCATCCGTAATTCCGATTTCATCAAGAGATTATTATATTGGGGAATAATTACTTCAACAGTTTGGTGCAATTAAAGGCATTAAAATTTTTGAAATTAATTTGATTTATAAAGGTCGTCTTCTTTAACAACTTTTACTTTCATGCTGTCTTTTAATGTATTATTTATAGCATTATAAGGAGCAATAATTACTTCATCACCCGATGTTATTCCTTTAAGAATTTCAATATCAGTATTATCTTGTATTCCAGTAGTAACTTCAACTTTTTTAACTCTGTCTCCATTCAAAACAAAAACAACTTCTTGTTTCTCTTCTCTGACAGTTTCGTCATCATCGTCATCATCATCTTCGTTTTCATCTTCATCTTTCACTTCCACTGTGCCTCCACCTTCTTTTTTAATTCGTGTGGTTACAGCCTGAATGGGAACTGTAATAACATCCAGACGCGTTTCAGTTTGAATATCAACAGTTGCCGACATTCCTGGCCTAAATGGATAAAAATCTCCATCATTTTTGTCAATAAGATCCTGATAAGAATC
>JABMQB010000172.1 GCA_013203525.1 Mariniphaga sp. | reverse complement strand
TGCCTGGAGTAATTAAGTTGTTTTCAATTCCATCTGAATCAATAATTATAAATTTGGAAACAGCATTTAAAGCACTTTTATAAGTTAAAAGGGAATCGGTTCCGATAAAATGAGAATAACGGTAGTTGGTAAATATTTTTATTGGATTGGTTATTTCCAACTGAACAGGGTTTAAATAAGTTTTATCAATTTTCTGCCATTCAGTTTGCAGGCTGTCAAAAACAAATTTGTACAGTTGGTTTTGATTCATTCCGGTAAATGATTTTACGGCAGATTTAAATGGTGTAATCGAGAATGGCTTTTTCCCTACATTTGATACCGTATTTTCCCAAAGTTTAGGACCAAAATGGTTTCGGGCTCCTCCAACCAAATAATAACCCATTTTATAGTGGTCGGGCACAAAATCCTTATAGGAACCCAAATATGCTTTATCAAACGAATATATTCCCTTTTCAATAACCTGGGCTTGTGTTTCCATTAAAAAAGAAGGAAACCTTCCACGGCCTGTTTTACCCGTTGCCGTTTCGGTTACAACCGCATCGCCTTCAAGGAACCAGAATGGAAGATAAGCACCAGTTACAAGTGCAGCCCCCTGTTGAGCCAGTAAAAGGGAAATTATTTGAGGAAGGCTTTGCGATATTTTATCGACTTGAACTACATGCCTGAACTCATGGATTGCCAGCTGTTTAAGCCAATCTTGCGGGTAAATCGACTGGTGTGGTGTGGTATATAATTCAACCCGACGTGGAGCCCAAGCTAATAATCCGTTTGATTTAACTGTTTGAGTATGTGGAATTACAGATATTTTTCGAGGATTATGATTTAATGAATGGCTACCATAATTGTAAACTTTTTCCAGGATATTTGCCATTCTTTGTGCCTGGTTTTCATAATCTTCAGGGTAAATAAGTTGGAAGTTTTCGCTATTAATCTGCCTCCATTTTATAGATGCCGGATCTTGCCCCGTTTGAAAGTATTGGCTACTGGCAATAAACCCGAAAATCAATAATAGAAATAATAGTCCACCTCTTTTTAACATCATTATAATATTAAGGCGAAAATATACACAAAACTTTGAAGTTAAAAATGAAAATATCAGGAAAAAGTTAAATGGATTTTGATTTCTACAATTGGTCAATTAGTTTCCAGAATGTAGCCAACTCCTCGCACGGTATTTAAGGTAATTTCAGGTTCATCTTTAATATATTTTCGTAAGCGGCTGATAAAAACATCAAGGCTGCGGCCCATAAAATAATCGTTCTCGCCCCAGAATTTTGTCAGGATAGTTTCCCGTGCAACGAGTTCATTTTTATTGACCATCATAAAAAATAGCAACTCCGCTTCTTTTTGTGTTAGTTGAATTGTTTTACCGGGAGTAATTAATTTTAACACCCCCATATTTAGCATTAGCCCTTTTATTTCGATTGATTCGGGTTGTTCTTTAACCGTACGGCGAAGGATGTTTTTAATTCGCAATAACAATTCTTCCACTTCAAATGGTTTGGTAATATAATCGTCGGCACCAAGTTTTAACCCAATAAGTTTATCCGTTTTTTGATTTTTTGCGGTTAAGAAAATAAAGGGTATTTCTTGTTTTGTTTTTTTAATTTGTTTTGCCACTTCAAATCCATCCATTCCAGGCATCATCACATCCAAAACACAAATATCAGGTTTTTCAGTTTTAAATTTTGTCAATGCCTCAATTCCATCGATGGCCAGGCAAACTTCAAATCCACTAAGGCTAAGAAATTGTGCCAACACATTCCCAAGGTCAATATCATCTTCGGCCAGTAATATTTTCATTTTTATTCATTATTAACAGGTAATTCAATTATAAAAGAACTCCCCTCTTCCAGTTTACTTTCAAGTTTAATTATCCCATCATGTTCTTCGATAATTCGTTTGACAAAATATAGCCCTAACCCAAGTCCCTTTACTTTTTTATTCAAATCATGGTTTCCCCGATAAAATTTTGAAAAAATGTTATTTTCATCTTCCTTCGAGATCCCAATCCCATTATCGTTAACCCAAATAGTGAGGTTTTTTGATTTTGCCAAAATTTTAATCCCAATTTCAGGAATTTTTGTACAGTATTTAACTGAGTTTGAAAACAGATTGTTAAAAACCCTTGTTAATTGAAACTTATCAATGTTTGCTGCGAATTTTTCATCGATAAAATATTCTTCTTTTACAATGATGTTGCTATCAGATTGGTTAATTCGGAAAGCTTCAATAATTTCCTTTAAAAATGGTTTTATTGCAATGATTTCTTTACTCAAAGAAAAGCCACTCCGCTCTAAAGCACTTACATCCAAAACCTGGTCAATCATTTGGTTTAATAATTTGTTCTGCCGGTTTATTATTACCGAAAGTTCTTTTGAACGTTTTTTGTTCGATGCTATTTCATCAATGCCGAGGCTGGCACTTGCTACAGCAATAGTTGATAAAGGTGTTTTTAATTCATGAGTCATATTGTTAATAAACTCCGATTTTAATTCAGATAGTTTTCTTTGTTTAATCATATTACGAAGCGTGCGTATATAAACAAATAAAACAACGCATAAGGTTATTAAAAGCAGAACAAGTATGGAACTCATTTCAGCAATAATAATTCGGTTACGGTTACTGAAATCAACATAATAAGAAACTTCCATATTAAAATAATTATAATCCACCTGGAAGGTTTGAATATAAATAGCTCCTTTATTTATGCTTTCTTGTGAATTCCCTTTGAGTTCAGTTGTTTCAGAAAACATGGGGTATTCCAATGAAAAATTTCGAAGTTTTAGGTTATGAATATAAAAGATGGATTGGATATTGGAATCACGTTTAATTTCCTCAAGATATATTTTCAGGTTTGGAGTAATTTCTTCGTTTTCTCTCAATATTGATGAGAACTGTAAAAGTATATTCGATTTTACTGAATCTGATTGGAGTTCATAGCCAGGAATCTCAAATATCAGGTTCGATGCAATTTCATCTAGTTGAACATAAACCTGATCAAAAGGATTTAGCCCTGTTTTATCCTGAATTATTCCAATAGCTTTAAATATTTCATCACCATAATTCTGAATAAACTCTTTGTTTTTAAGTTTATAAAATTCAGAAATTACATAAACTTGAGCAGCGATTAAAATTAAAAATGCCACCAATGCCAGTAATATATTAAATCGTTTTTTCATTTCAATGCATAAATCTAATGCTTAAAATTGGTTATCAAAAAACCTTAACCTTGCATTAACCTAACATTAACCTGACAGCATTTAACAAAGCTGTATTTTTACATTTGAAATTTAATAACAAATAATACTTAAGTTATGAAAAGAAAGATAATTTTATTGATGGTATTGATAGCCGGGATGGCTTTTAGTATTAATGCTCAGGAAGTAGAAGAAAGAGTTAGGGCCGAAAGCCGCGAACGTGCCAGGGTAACTGCACGTACTTCAACAACACCAAGTGTTATTATTGGAAGTACAGGTATTGATTCAAGGGGATATGTTTCCATTGGTGGCGACGAACAAAGAGTTTCATTAAATCTTTCAAAACATTTTGATGGTGATAATATTTCCTCAAAAGCTGACTTTGAGGTTGCTGAAGGGCAAAGTGCTATTAGTTTAAATTTATCGGGTACTTGCGAAGATGGTGATATTACAATTACCATTATACAACCAAATGGAGATACAATGAAAAGCCAGAAAATAACTAATGCTGCAGATATTAGTTGGTCTACCAGGATTCCAATAAAAGAAGGAGATGAGAAAAAATATGTAGGTAAGTGGCAACTTGAAGTAAAGGCTAATGTAGCACATGGCCACTATAACCTTAATATTAGTAGCAGATAGAAGTTAAGAAAGCAATTAAACAGTGTGAAAAC
>JABMQB010000171.1 GCA_013203525.1 Mariniphaga sp. | reverse complement strand
GATATAAAAGGTAAGCGTGTTCTGATACGCGTTGATTTTAATGTACCCCTTGATGAAAATTTTAAAATAACCGATGATACCCGCATGAGAGCAGCATTGCCAACTATTAAAAAAATAATTAAAAATGGAGGTTCTCCAATAATAATGTCTCATCTGGGAAGACCCAAAAATGGCCCGGAAGATAAATTCTCATTAAAACCTTTGGTTGCACATTTATCTGAATTGTTAGTAGGGGCAATGGTTAAAATAGCGCCAGACTGTATTGGCGATGAAGTTAAAAAAATGGCTGACGAACTGCAATCCGGTGAAGTATTAATTCTTGAAAATCTGAGGTTTTACGGTGAAGAAACCAAAGGAGATGAAGGCTTTGCTTCGAAGCTTGCTGAAAACGGCGATTGCTGGGTTAATGATGCATTTGGTACGGCACACAGGGCTCATGCTTCAACTTCTGTTATTGCTAAATTCTTCCCCAACGATAAAATGTTTGGTTACCTGATTGAAAGTGAAGTTAAAAGTTTAGATAAAGTAATTAAAGAACCTCAACGTCCGTTAACTGCTATAATGGGTGGAGCTAAGGTTTCATCAAAAATTACAATTATTGAAAACTTGCTAAGTAAAGTTGATAACCTCATTATTGGTGGCGGTATGACCTACACATTTGTAAAAGCAAATGGTGGTAATGTTGGTAATTCGATTTGTGAAAATGACTTCCTTGATACCGCTAAAAATATTGAAAAATTAGCTGTCGAAAAAGGAGTAAAACTTTATATAGCAACTGATGTTGTTGCGGCCGATGCATTTAGTCCAGATGCTAATACACAGATTGTTCAGGCTAACGATATCCCTGAAGGATGGGAAGGATTGGATGCCGGTCCTGAAAGTATTAAAGTATTGAAACAGGTTATTGAAGAATCAGGGACTATTCTTTGGAATGGACCTGTTGGTGTTTTTGAATTCGATAAGTTTGCTGTGGGTTCAAAAGCTGTTGGTAAAGCTATAGTTACAGCTACTAAAAAAGGAGCTTTCTCACTAGTTGGTGGTGGTGACTCAGTGGCATGCGTTAACAAATTTGGTTTTACCAATGGGGTTTCATATATCTCAACTGCAGGAGGTGCTTTACTCGAATACCTCGAAGGAAAAACACTTCCAGGTATTGCCGCCGTAAGAGGAAAATAAACAAAAAACAATCAACATATTCTCAAAGCCCGGGGCAATTGCTTCGGGTTTTTTGCGTTTTTTCAAAAATTAATCTAAACTTTAACTAAAAAAATATGTCAGAAAAATTAATTCAGGTAGATGAAGTATTTCCAGCTTTTAACTGTTCTCAAACAGTAATTAAATTATTTGCACCTGAAATGGGATTGGACGAAAGTACTGCCTTAAAAATTGCCAGTGGTTTCGGTGGTGGAATGGCTTGTGCCGAAACCTGTGGTGCCATTACTGGTTCATATATGGTTATTGGCTACAAACATGGCAACGATAATAGTGATCCGAATGCAAAAGCACATACTAAATCTTTAATCAAAAAATTTAATGAAAAATTTGCAGCAGAGCAAGGTTCTTTAATTTGCAAGAAATTAATCGGATATGATATTTCCAAACCTGAAGAAGCAGAAGCAGCAAAAGAAGCAGAAGTATTTACAAAAAAATGCCCTGAATTTATTAAAACAGCTTGTAAAATTCTTGATGAAGATTTTTAGTGGAACTAAATTGATTACTTTACGTTATATGGATAATAACATTTAATTAAACAGAAATGAAGTGTAATGTAGGTCCCGTTGACAGGTTATTAAGAATTATTGTAGGGTTGGCTATTGCAATCCTTGGAATTGTATTTGAAAGTTATTGGGGGCTGGTTGGATTAATTCCTATGGCAACCGGGCTTTTTAAATGGTGCCCGCTTTATGTCCCGTTTAAACTCTCAACGATGAAAAAGGATTAACATTTGGATTACTAATTTGTTTTCTCCTGATTCCGAGTTCCTCTAACTTAATATGTCTATTGTTTATTGAACGAAATATTTATGGAGGCAATGTTTTAGCAATACGTCCGTTTATTGAGTAAAATGTACCTGAACAGGTAGTAAAATCAAAACCAATAAAAAACTGATATGAAAGTTCTGTTTAAAAAGCAGCCAAATTGTAGTTTATAAAAATAATGTCAATCCGCACCCTCGATGGTGCCTTTTAACAATCGCTTCTTTTAGAAGCAGGCCGCCCACCAAATGGTGGGCGGTTTTTTTATGTTTACTCCCATGTATCATTATAAGCATCGTATATCATTTGAACCAAACTTGCATTGTTATTTAAGTTTGTCCCCTGGCAATTCATAACTACAACACAATCCACCCCATTTCCGGGGAACATAACCATTTGAGTAAGTACACCCTGCGAAACCGTTAAGTCGGAACTCGTCCCTATCGAACCATTTTTCCCATAATAATTTAATAAAAGACCTCAAAAGTTGTTATTTAACCAGACAACCAATTTTTCCCAACTTGCATCGGGGAACGTAGCATGATAAGTGTTTTCGAGGACTAAAAATTCTTTTTTGTTACCCGGCACATCATCATAAACCTCTTTTACCTGATCAACTTCAAATAGCTCATCTTTATCTCCAACTGCAACCAACACCGGAATATTCAAATGTTCAGGAAGTATTAGTTCTGTAACATCCATCATACTTAGGAATCGAAGGGTATATCTAAAATTGAATAGAGGGTCATTTGCTCCGGTCATATCTTCGCGGTAATATTCAACCGCCTGTTTCGAAGGGCGGAAAATGGAACTGGCTAAAATTTTAGCTTTTTGAAAAAATGGAATCGGTGTTGATTCGCGCTTTTTACCTTCATAACCTCCTGAGAGTAACATTAATCCTGAAACCTCATCAGGAATTGATATTGTGGCATATAAGGCAGCAGCCACTCCAAGGCTGTGCCCCATAATTATCACTTTTGGATAACCAAGCCCTTTAATGTAATTCACCGCCTCGGTTAAATCAGCAATCCAGCGTTCTTTTCCCGGGCTGTCAGCCCTGTTTCCGCCCGATAAACCATGTCCTCTGTAATCTAATCCAAATGTTGTATAACCACCCGACGATATAATTTTGCCTGCCATAGGATAGGCTCCACTATGTGCGGTAATACCATGAAAAATCAAAATGGCAATATCTTTTTTTGCAGTTTCAATACTGTCGGGATTCCACTTGCGCAGAAACAGGATTTCCCCATCGCTTGTTGAAAAAAGATGGTGAGCTTCTGTAAAATTTTGCCTCAAGGTAGCAGCTTCTTCCATCGAAACTGCTTTATTTTTTACTTTTGACTCTATTGGAAGAAACGCCAAAATCAATCCCAGAATAAAAAGAACTACAACTAAGGAACTTATTATGTAAATAATCTTTTTTACTATTTTTTTCATATCTGTGGTTTTTAAACAGTCAGTATAAGACATAGTAGCCGACTGAGTGGCACTTACCTGTCAAGCTACACAAAAGTTGAAGCGGGCTAAAGCCTTTAATTTACTACTGAATCGGCTATTATTTTTATACTTTGTGCCTGTTGCACAACTCACCGCCTGTTGTTAACAAATTT
>JABMQB010000170.1 GCA_013203525.1 Mariniphaga sp. | reverse complement strand
AGGATGAAAACCTGGCGTCCTAACCCCTAGACGAACGGGCCCTTCTTTTAACTCCCTAAATTGGGACTGCAAAAATAAATCATTTTTTAATGCTACCAAATTTTTTCAGAGAAATTTTCCTTAAATATTAATCCCCTATTTTTTAAGCCAACCTCCTAATTTTAAGGCACTGCAAATAAAATTACATTTAAAAAAAATTCAAATTCTTTTAAAGATATATTTCATCTTGAAATGAAATATTTTATGGGATAGTAATTACCTCCATTCAACAATTTTTCCCCGTTCTTTATCAAGTAGTTCGGGGGGAATTGTTTCTTCAATTTCACGCCAAAGAAGGTTGATCAATTTATGTTTTGCAAAATGACGCGAATAAACCAGGCTCACTTCTCTTAGCGGTTTGATATTGGAAAATTCTTTTACATTTTTTAGCCTTTTTTCAGCCATACCTTCTTTTGCAAGTTCAGGGATAAGTGTTATACCACCTTCCTTGTCAACAATATTCATTAAGGTTTCCAATGAACCTGCTTCAAAATGAAAAGGTAATTCGCTGTTAGTTGTTCCCATAAAAGAACATAAATTTATAACCTGGTCGCGGAAACAATGCCCATCACTTAAAAGCCAAATCTCAGGAGTGGCAATATCTTGTACAGTTATTTCCTGCTGTTTATGTAAGCGATGCCCCTCATTGGCATATATAAGCATCTCTTCATAAAAAATAGGCTTTTCATTTATTTTTTCCTCATTAAGTGGGGTTACCAGTATTCCTACATCAATCAAATCTTTTTGAAGGAGATTAATAATATTTTCGGTTGTTTGCTCTTCAACCTTGATAAAAATATTTGGGTATTTTCTTTTATAATGACCAATGAAGATTGGTAAAAGGTATGGTGCCAATGTTGGAATAATCCCTATCCTGATTAGACCTGAAACCTGATTTTTATGATCTTTTACAATATTATTTATTTCTTCAGACTGAACTAATACTATACGTGCCTGATCAATAATTCGCTGCCCGATATCGGTAGGGATCAAAGGTTGTTTACTTCGGTCAAAAATAATAATCTCAAGGTCTTCTTCCAGCTTTTTTATTTGCATAGAAAGGGTAGGTTGAGTAATAAAACAACTTTCGGCTGCTTTACCAAAATGACGGTAAGTATCTACCGCAACAATATATTGAAGCTGGGTTAATGTGACCATGGCGTATTTCTATTTTTCGTTAAATATAGAAAAATTTGTTACTATTTAAGGTACTGTTGATTATATATGATCCACTAAAACAACCTCATTTTAAAAATAAATTAAGATGATTTGAAATTTGCAATTTTATAAGTAACATTTTTTAGTATTTTTGCGCTAAAGAAGCATTTATGAGATCTATTTCTGGTATAATCCTAATGTTCTTAATCCTCTTTTTTGTTTCATGTGGGCCATCACAAGAGGATCGGGCAAGGGTTAAACTCAACCAGGCAAGGATTTTTCTTCAAAACCAGGACACATCTCAGGCTATACTCGAACTCGATTCTATTTCGGTATTATTTCCGAAAGCAGTTTATTCAATTAATGCCGCAAAAACATTAAAAGATGAAATTAACTGGGATATTCTTCAACGGTACGAATTAGAGTTGGACTCAGCAAAAATAATCATTGAAAAATTTGAAAAAAGTTTTAATCAGGAAAAAACCGAATTTGATCGTTATACACAATATATCCATAAACGACAGATTTTTGATAATCGGTGGAACAAATCATTTTTAAAAGTTCACCTTGATGAAAGAGGTGAAATTTACTTTTCAAGTAATTATTATGGAGATCAATGGATAAACCATACCGGAATCAGGGTATACGATAATCCCGATCAGGCAAAAACTGAAAGAGTTGAAGCTGGCGATGCAAACAACCACCGCAGTGATTTTATGGATGGGAAATGGGAAAAAGTAACTTTTATGGATGGCAATGAAAACGATATAATAGAGTTTATCGCCAATAATACAAGCCGTAGGCTAAAAGCGGTTTTTCTGGGTGAACGATATTATTATATTATCCTCGAAGAATATGATAAAAGGGCATTTTTTGAAGCCGATTCCCTGTCAAAAGCTATTAAGAAACAACAATTTCTTGAAAAGGAAATTATACGGCTTCAAGCAGCTTTAAATATCGATTCTTAAAAAATTTTATTAATTTCTTCAGGCGGTTGAGCCAAAACAGCCTTATCCCTATTTATTACTATTGGGCGTTGCAATAATGTTGGATTTTCAGCAAGAATAACAATCCATTCCGTATCACTAAATTTCTTCCCTTTATAATTTTTCTTGTAGATTTTTTCCTGCGTCCTAACCAGCTCAAAGGGTATTAATCCTGTTTTCTGAACAACCAATGTTAATTCATCCACTGTTAAACCTTTGTCAATATATTTAATAATCTCAAAATCAGTATTCAATGATTCAAGATAAGCTAATCCGGCGCGGCTTTTTGAACAACGCGAATTATGATAAATTTTCATAGGTTTGTTTTGTTATTTCTTTTATATAATTATAATAATCCTCTTGCGAGCGATTAATATCTTCTGTATTACTATCGTTGTAAATATTTCTTAATTCAGGATCAAGTATTCGTGCTTTCGTATTATCTTTTAACTGAATTTGAAGCATTGTTTTTAACTCTTTCTGAATTTCTTTATCATAAATCGGGCAACCCACCTCAATTCTACGGTTTAGGTTTCTGGGCATCCAGTCAGCTGATGCAATAAAATATTTTTCATCGCCATTATTCCCAAAAACAAAAATTCTTGAATGTTCAAGGTATTTATCCACAATACTGATTGCCTCAATATTCTTACTTATTCCCTTTTCTCCTGTTTTCATTCCATAAATACCCCGCACAATAAGTTTGATTTTCACTCCCGCTTTCCCTGCTTTATAAAGTAATTTCATCATTCCGGGATCAATCAGGCTGTTCATTTTAAAAATCATCCATGCATCTTTACTTTCTTTTGCAAGGCTGATTTCATTTTCAATCATTTCAGAAAAAACATCCCTCATTTGAAATGGGCTAACAACAAGATGCTTATAATCAAAGCTTTTATATGTATGCTTGAAAAAATCAAACACATTTGCTACTTCATTGGCAATCCTCGGATCGGCAGTTAGCAAACCCTCATCGGCATAAACTTTCGCTGTGCCTTCATGAAAATTACCAGTACCCACATAAGCATAATTCCGCATTCCATCTTTTTCCTGACGCTGAATCCACGTTAATTTAGAATGAACTTTTAATCCGGGTATGCCATTAATAACCTGTGCCCCTTCTTCTTGAAGTTTATTTGACCACTCAATATTAGCTTCCTCATCAAAGCGAGCCTGTAGTTCGATAACCACAGTAACCTTTTTCCCGTTTCGAATAGCATTAAGTAAGGAATTTACTACTTTCGAATATGCTGCAACACGGTAAATTGTAATCCCTATTTCAATAACCAATGGGTCAATAGCTGCCTCGCGCAACAGGTCGATATAATGTCCAAATGTATGGTAAGGATAATGAAGCATTACATCCTTGCTTCGAATAATCTTTAAAATACTTGTATTAGGCAACAAGTCTTTATGCCTTAATGATGGTTGTTTAGTGTAATAATGGTTTGGTTTCCCAATTTCCGGAAAATCCATAAAGTCTTTATGATTATGGTACCGACCTCCCGGAAGCCCGTTTTCATTTTTATCAAGCTTCATTTTTTTCATAATAAATTTCAAAAGGTCTTTAGGTATTTCGCGGTCGTAAATAAGCCTAACCGGCCTACCTTTTTTCCTCTTTTTCAGGCTAGCTCCCATCTTTTCAATAAAGCTTTTTGAAATATCATCATCTATGTCCAACTCAGCATCACGAGTAAGTTTTACAGTATAAGCTTCATGTATGTCATAATCAAATATGCAATAAAGGTCGTTCAGGCAATAACGGATGACATCATCGAGCATTATTACAAACTGTTTTCCTCCCTTTTTAGGCAAAACAAGAAATCGTGAAACTGACCTGCTGGGTACCCGAACTAAAGAATAATCAATTTTTTCAGGATTATCTGACATTGAAAGTTTTACAGCCAAATAAACCGAACGGTCGCGCAAATACGGGAAGCTGGTTTTATTTGAAAGCATAATAGGGACAAGGTT
>JABMQB010000169.1 GCA_013203525.1 Mariniphaga sp. | reverse complement strand
ATTTTTTTTTGTTCGTAAATTTTACTGCCCTGAAACCTGCGGCACTTGCCCTTCCGGTAATCTGTAGGGCAAAAGCCTCGTTTAGAAGACAAAATTTTGTTGTTTGCAAGCAACACGTCACTTCTAAAAATTTGCTTAACCGCTTATGGTTCAATCTTTTTTTGTTAAATTAGTAAGCGTTTGCAAACGTTTATATCCGTTTGTAAACGTTTGCAGACGAATATAGTTTTATATTCCAGCAAGTTAGCCTTATATTAACTAAAATTTACAAAGGTGCATATACACATACATTATGGGCAAGTTTAAAATAGAATGCAGTTAAATAAGGCTAACTCCCTATTATGAAAAAATGGAGACCAGCAACCATTCAAAACGGGGCGAAACTGAAAAGCTAAATGAGTAGGAAAATAAAACAAACAAATATGAAAAAATTAGTATTATTTATTTTCGGATTATTATTTATTTTAAGTCATACACTTGGGCAAAACACAAATGAAAATAGGTCGGAGAAATCAATTAAAAAATTATCTCCAATTAATTCAACGCTAACTAAACAAACTGCTCCTTCTGTAAAAAAAACAAATGAGTCTGATATAATTGATTTTAGACCAGACCACAAGAGCAAATTTGACAACTTCGACTTAAAAGATTTAATTGGATATTGGTTATCTTTAGATGGCAAATCTTTTTTTAAAATATCACAAAAAGGCAATGAAACTATTCTTGAAGGAGACTATTTTCCTAATATTTGTAAAAAAGGTGATAAAGCGACTTTAGAACTAACCGAGTACCAAGGAGCATTTTACTTATCTTTAAAATATACATTAGGTGAAAGAAACGGTACAGCGAGTTCAACAATCCCAATAAAATATTCATTAACAAATGACCTCCTTTTAATAGGCAAAGAAACACCACACTTTAGTGAAGGAGGAGGCATAAGTACTCCTTGGGCATATAGAGAAGGAATTAAAGGTAAGGAATTTAAACGTATGAAATAAAGAAAAATATAAGTGGAGACCAGCAACCATATTAAAAACGGGGCGTAACTGAAAAGCCAAAAGAGTAGGAAAATTAAACCATAAAAAAATGAAATTGAAACAAGCTACAAAATTAGGAATTATTGGCGTGATACTTCTTATTATTTCAACTTTCCTTTGGACTCTCTCCAGTTTAGATGTTTTAAATACAGTCAATAGTAACGACGAATTATTTTGGTATTACAAATATTTAAACGTCATTTTTTGTTTAGGTTTTATTTTATTACTTCCATTTTTTATTACCCTATTTAAAAGTCAAAAATAATTATGGAACAAGATAATTTAAATGATATTCTAGGAATTGAGAATTCTAAGAGTAAAACAGATGATGCCAAAGCCCATATAGAAAAAGAAGAATTAGAAAAAGAAGACGCAAAAACTAACTCAGTAGGAGAAAGAAAAAAAATAATATTGGGAGTATGTAGCCAATTAGCTTTAAAGACTAATATCAAACCAATAATTATTCGAATAATTTTTATTGTAGGTACAATATTATTTCTTCCGTTAGGAATTGTTGTTTATCTTCTTATTTTTTCATTTAATAATAAAATGAAAAAAGTATCATTTTCAATTATAGGAGCCATTTTAGGTATTCCTCTAAGCTACTATTTCCAATCTGAGATGGTAAGATCCAAAGTAGGGAGTATTGGTGGATATTTGGAAAATTTTGGGGATATTGTTGATAATTCTGACCTATTAGGTAATGTAATTATAAGCATAATAGTTTTTGCATTAGTAGGCGGAGTAATTGGATATTTCGTTGATGAAAATGAAGCTAAGAAAACCAAGTAAAATAATTGTTTCCTGTCTTATTGTTTTAATTCTTTTCTATTTAATTAACAAAAAAGATAGTGTAGTAGTTAATGAGCTAGATAAGGATAAAATAGAAGATTTTGATATTATTTTATCAAAAGGTCAGTCTGTTCAAAGTAAGTTAATCAGTCTTTTAAAACTTTCTACGAAAGATTATTCTCACATTGGAATAATGATTAAAGAAAATAATAAGGTGTTTGTTCTGCACTCAACACCCGATGGTACAAAAACTAA
The DNA here is from genome assembly GCA_013203525.1 of Mariniphaga sp. Taxonomy (GTDB): domain Bacteria; phylum Bacteroidota; class Bacteroidia; order Bacteroidales; family Prolixibacteraceae; genus JABMQB01. The sequence goes on along the minus strand of JABMQB010000169.1, from coordinate 2,269 downwards.
TGGAATAAGATTTGATAATTTACAAACATTTATTGACTTAAGTAGTGTAAGTGAGTTCATTATTTTAAGACACCAAGACCTATCTTTAATTGTTCGTCAAAAATTAAAAACGGAATTAGACAGATTTAAAACTATCCAGGCACCTTTTGACTATGATTTTAATAACTATGAAAATCAAAAAATTTATTGTTCTGAATTAGTTTGGCTTATTTTTAATAATGTAGGATTGTTTAAGACTAGTGATCTAAATTTAAAAAAAACAATTTATCCAAAGTATTTCCTTAAAATAAAACAATTTGAAAAAGTCGATATCAAAAAAACCAGCCCATAATCGAGTTACCCGCCCCGCCTGCAAACACTAACAGGGAGAAGCTCTCACACTACCTTACGTACGGGTCTCGTATACGGCGGTTCGCCAAGTATCAGTATTCCGCTCTTTTCACCGAAATACCTTCTGTCTTTGTTTAAAATAAGGCTAGACTGGGTCAAGCCCAAGAGCTTCCTTATAGAATTACAGGCAACCCTGACGTTCTGCCCTTCACTATTTTGTGATTCCTCCACTGTTTCTATTCGTAGCTTGTTACCAGTAATCATTGAGTAGTCATTTTTTCTGAGAATATTCCCAAACAAATTCAGAATCCCAAATATCTTTTCACAGTCCATTTTTTTACTGTGCTTCCATGATGTTTTGGTCATAAATCTTATGCTAAGGTTGCATTCAGGGCGGTTATCACCTTCAGGGGAAGTATATCTTGAAAGGATTTTCCCGGCATATTCCCAAGTGCTCGGGATATTCCAGTTCCTCCTTGCAAGCCCTGACCCTTGTCTGCTTATTCCTGCATAAATTTTTAACTTAAAACAAATTATCATGAAAGCTACACAACGTAAAAACAAAACAAACTTTAATGAAAATACTATTCTTTGGGATGAATTTGTAAATCATTTAGAAACAATTTATTTCCCGGGAGCTTCAGAATTACTCGACACTCAATTGATTGCTTTCGAGTATGAATCGTTTAAACAAATGTACTCAGCATAAAAGGGGCTTTGCCCTTTTTTTTTGAGTATATAACTGACCGTTACCACCCGAATCAGAATTTCTTTCCGTTAATAATACGGATAAATGTTTTTTTAATTAATTTAACATCTTAATTTTAAATGCGATTTTAAAAACCAGTGACTATTAATCGACCCAGGCAACATGGGCTTATTCCAACATTCGGTATTAAATAAATACCTAAAAGAAGCTAATCAAAATGAAATAAAATCAGCTTATGAAAAGTTGGTTACTTATTTTCATAATCCGGTCATTCAGCAAAACATCCGCGAGAGTAAGGAAGAACAATTCCAGGAAGGTTTTTTAAGAGAGCTTTTTGTTGATGTATTCGGATATACCATTAACCCAAATCCGGATTACAATTTAACAACTGAGTTTAAAAACGAACGTGGTGCAAGGAAAGCGGACGGGGCAATTTTAAAAGAAGGCGCTGCCATTGGCGTTATCGAGTTAAAATCTACCACCACAAAAGATTTGGAATCCATCCGTTTGCAGGCATTCGATTACAAAGCCAATCAGTCGAAATGTGTTTATGTTGTTACTTCCAATTTCGAGAAAATCAGGTTCTATATAAGCAATGCAGTTGATTATGAAGAATTCGACCTGTTTAAAATCAATTACGAAGAATTTCAATTGCTTTGGCTGTGCCTGGCGAAAGAAAACCTGTTGAAAGGTATTCCGCTGGCAATTAAAGAAGATTCTGTAATTAAAGAGGAGAATGTAACCAAACAGATTTATGTAGATTATTCAGCCTTTAAAAAAGACCTATATAACGATTTAATTGCAAATAATTTAAAACTACCAATATTCGAAGGCAAAGAAGAAAAGGAAATTAAGCTAATCCTTTTCAAAAAATCTCAAAAACTATTAGACCGATTCCTTTTTATCTTTTTTGGCGAAGACCGGGGATTATTGCCGCCAAATTCAATTTCAAAAATTATTGAGAAATGGAATGAAGATCAGGATTGGGGCGAAAATAAAACCCTATATTCCATTTATAAACAATATTTCAATTTCTTAAATATAGGAAGGCAAGCCAGAGGTAAGAGAGCCGAAATATATGCTTACAATGGTGGTTTATTTCTTCTCGATGAAGTTTTAGACAATGTTGTTATCAGCGACAAGGTTTTAAAAACACACACCAAAATTTTAACTAGCTACGATTTTGAAAGTGATGTTGACGTAAACATCCTGGGACATATTTTTGAAAAT
>JABMQB010000168.1 GCA_013203525.1 Mariniphaga sp. | reverse complement strand
TGTTTTTACCTAAGTTTTCACCGCCATCAGCAAAAAGGAGTTGCCCTGTCAAATGGTCGTTTTCAAGAATATAATCCAAGCTTTTAAAAATTGGCTCCACACCTCCAGGTTTTTGCATTGGAATTTGTTTTGCAAGGTTATTCAAATAACTTTCATCCCTATCTGTAGGTGCAAGTGTTACGCCTGGAGCAATTGCATTTACCCTAATATCAGGTGCAAATTCAAGTGCTGCCATTTTAGTTAATTCCCATAAAGCCTTTTTAGAAAGTGAATACGCAGTAAAATTCGATTTGTTTGTTTTTATACGAGTATCTACAAAATTAATGATATTGCCGGATCCACAATATTTTTTAAAATCACGCATTAAAATAAAAGGAGCCTTCAGATTTACATCCAATTGCGAATTCAATAAAACAGAATTGGTTTCTGAAATATGACCCGGATCAAATACTGATGCATTATTGATCAGCAAATCAAATTTACCATACATATTAACTGCCCGTTTAATAAGAGTTTCAACTTCATCTGAAATTGAAAGGTTGGCTTTTATAGTTTGAAAATTTTGTTTTGGAAATTTGTTCGCGAGCTTCGACACTAATTCCGAAGCAGGTTTTTCAGATGTATTAAAATGGAGAATAACATTCCATCCTTTTGCCGCTAAATGTTCAGCTACCGATCTGCCAATCCGTTTTGAAGCACCTGTTATGAGAGCGGTATTGTTCATTCTGAAAAGTTAGCCTTTTTTTGCAAATAACAAGTACTCTTTTCAAAAGTTCAAAAATAAGATTGGAAATCCAGGCTTAAAATTATCTGTTAAATGAATTCAATTTACTCAAATACTTACCAATAATATCGAACTCAAGATTAATAACCGTTCCTACTTTAAAAGTATGAAAATTGGTTACTTCCTGAGTAAAAGGAATTATTGCTACCTGGAATGAATTATCTTTAGAATTAACAACTGTCAGACTTACGCCATTCACAGTTACCGAACCTTTTTCAACGGTCATGTATCCTTTTTGTGCTGCTTCCAAATCGAATTCGTATTCAAATGTGTAGTACCAACTTCCGTCGGCTTCTTCAACTTTAGTGCAAGTTGCAGTTTGGTCAACGTGCCCTTGAACGATATGTCCGTCAAGCCGGCCATTCATTTTCATGCTGCGCTCAAGATTTACTTTTGAGCCCACCTCCAGTAAGCCAAGGTTCGATTTTAAAAGTGTTTCTTTTATTGCGGTTACTTTATATTTCTTTTCAGCTTTATCGACCCATATCACGGTTAAACATACTCCGTTGTGCGACAGGCTTTGATCAACTTTTAATTCATCGGCAAACGAACAAGTTAAGGTAAAATGCACATTTTCCTGGTCTTTTACGATAGCTGTTACTGTTCCGTATTCTTCTACAATTCCTGAAAACATATTTTTTTAAGTATAAAGTCAAAAGTAATTTGATTATTATTTAAGATTCCACTCAAATCCATCCGGAGTATCTTTTATTTCAACACCAAGTGAATTGAGTTCATCCCTGATTTTATCAGATAAAACCCAATTTTTATTTGCTTTTGCTTCAATCCTAAGGTTTAACAATAAATCAACAACGCTATTTAACACTGAATCATTATTACTCTCTGCAATATTTTCCACTCTTAATCCCAGAATATCAAAAACAACTGTTTTATAAAATGATCTAAGATTTTCCAATCCTTCTTTTGTAATTTTTTCTTTCCCGGCTTTAATTGAATTAATCATTTTTACACCATCAAATAAATGGGAAATTGCGATAGGAGTATTCAAATCATCATTTAATGCAGTAAAACATTTTTCCTTTAATCCAGAAATATCAATTGTTGATTCCTCCTCTGCCTGTAATTCTTCAAGTGTTTTAATTGCTGTCATCAGCCTTTCCAATCCCTTTTCGGATGCCTGTAAGGCTTCATTCGAAAAATCGAGTGTGCTTCGATAATGAGCCTGCAAAATAAAAAAACGGATTGTCATCGGTGAATATTCTTTTTCAAGCAACTCATGCTTTCCTGAAAACAACTCATCAAGTGTAATAAAATTACCCAATGAACGAGCCATCTTTTGCCCGTCGATTGTGATCATATTATTATGCATCCAGTACTTTACGGTTTCATGACCAAGTGCTGCCGTTGATTGAGCAATCTCACATTCGTGGTGTGGGAATGTTAAATCCATACCACCTCCGTGAATATCAAACTGATTTCCCAGGTACTTCGTACTCATTGCCGAACATTCAAGGTGCCAGCCTGGAAAACCATCACTCCATTTCGATGGCCATCGCATTATATGTTCATCCGCGGCTTTTTTCCATAAAGCAAAATCAAAGGAATTCCGTTTTTCATCCTGTCCTTCAAGTTTCCTTGTATTGGTTCGCATGTCATCCAAATTCCGTCCTGAAAGTTTACCGTATCTATATTTCTGATTGTATTTTTCAACATCAAAATAAACTGATCCCCCTGATTCATAACCATATCCTTTATTAAGGATCTCTTCAATCATCAGTTGTTGTTCAATAATATGCCCACTTGCACGTGGTTCAATACTTGGCGGCAATACATTAAGATCGTTTATATTCCTATGGAAAGTATTCATATACTTTTGAGCCACCTCCATGGGTTCCAGCATTTCAAGCCGTGCTTTTTTAGTAATCCGGTCTTCACCTGTTCCTTCAACTTCATCTTCCAGGTGCCCTACATCTGTAATATTTCTAACATATCTCACCCTGTAACCTTTGTGCAATAAAAATCGAAATAGTAAATCGAATGTGATATTTGGGCGGGCGTGCCCCAAATGAGTGTCGCTGTAGACAGTAGGTCCACAAACATATAATCCAACTTTACCCTCAACAAGAGGTTTAAAAACTTCCTTGTTACGCGATAAAGTATTATATATTACCAGTTGCTGTTCCATTTCGACGCGATATTTATATTGGAGACAAAGGTAAAATTTTTAAAAATAGGGTTTCTGATTTTTCTTTAAAAAGGGAAATATGCAACTCTTTTATTCATTATTAGATTCAACAGTTGTTTCATTTTCCTGAACTTCTGTTGTTTCATCGCCTTTAATTGGTTTATTAAATTGTTTCCTGTAAAAAATAAGGATTGAAGAAATACCAATAGTTATCGAAGAATCGGCTACATTAAACACCGGCCTGAAAAATATAAAATCATTTCCTCCCCAGAAAGGGAACCAATCAGGATATGTTCCCTGGATCAATGGGAAATAAAACATGTCAACCACTTTACCATGTAGAAAACTGGCGTATCCTCCACCCTCAGGCATAAATGTTGCCACCTTTCCATAAAAACTTTGATCGAATAACATCCCATAAAATGCACTATCGATAATATTACCAATTGCGCCGGCAAAAATCAAAGCTATGCTTGCAATAAAACCCATTGGAAGGTTTTGTTTTGAGAGTTTAACCAGATACCAACCAATAGCTGTAACAGCAAAAATTCGAAAAATGCTTAAAAATATTTTACCATATTCGCCGGCAAATTCAAAGCCAAAAGCCATTCCATTATTTTCCACAAATAAAATGATAAACCAATTACCAAGCACTTTAATTTCTTCGCCAAGCGACATATTGGTTTTTACCCAGAATTTAAGAATTTGGTCGGCAATTAAAATTGAAATTATTATTAGAATTGCCCTATTTAGTTTTGAAATCTTCATTAAAAAAATTTTGGGAACCAATTCAGAATTGATATTGGAATATAATTATACTTAATACCGGATTTAACTCATATTGAGTTTTAATACTGCTCACACCTATGCTTGTCCTTTTTTAGCATCGATACATAATGTAGCATGAGGAACAGCACGAAGCCTTTCTTTTGAAATTAACCTGCCTGTTTCACGGCAAATTCCATATGTTTTATTTTCGATCCTTATAAGTGCAGCCTGTAAATGCTGAATAAATTTTAATTGCCTTTGTGCCAGTTTTCCTGCTTCTTCTTTTGATAAGGTAGAAGCCCCTTCTTCAAGTACTTTAAAAGTTGGTGAAGTATCCTGCGTATCATTACCATCGGCATGAGTAATTGAATTTCTATACATATCATAATCTTCTTGAGCCATGGCAAGTTTAGCCAGAATTATTTCCTTAAACTCTCCTAATTCTGAATCTGAATATCTATTTTTTTTTGTCATATTCCAATATTTTAATAATTAAAACAGATAATTATTCCTGCTTTTAAATTTATAATTTTTTTTGAACTTGAAACAGGCCAAACAACATACAAATATTAAATATATTTTTCAACACGTATCAAAGTATTAACATCAATATCTACCTCTATTATTTTTGCATTATTTTCATCTATGTTTTCAACCAGAACAAGTTCGGTAGCTAAAGTCTGATTGCTAATGTATTCTTTATAATTCAATATAGCATCGTTTATTGCATCATTTTTTTGAATTTGAAGCCTTATTCTGTCGGTAACAGAAAAATCACTTTCTTTTCTTATATTCTGAATCTTATTAATCAGCTCGCGAGCTATCCCTTCCTGTTTCAAACTTTCTGTTAAATTAATGTCAAGTGCAATTGTCAAATTACCATCAGATGCTACTGTCCAACCAGGAATATCTTCTGTGAAAATTTCAACATCCTCTGATGCTAATTCAATATTTTCTTCGCCAACTTTTATTTTTACTGATCCGTTTTTTTCAAGCTCAGAGATATTTTCCTGCGTGAAATTATTTACTACACCTGCAATAAGCTTCATTAGCTTGCCATATTTAGGCCCCAGTGTTTTAAAATTAGGCTTTATCTTCTTTTTAATAACTCCGGTTGTATCAATTAAGTATTCAACACTTTTTACATTTACCTCGGCTAGTATGATATTTTTCACAGCATCGAACTGTTCTTTAAAATGATCGCTTAAAACCGGAATCATAATTTTTGAAAGTGGCTGCCTGACTTTTAATTTTTCTTTCCTGCGAAGAGCTAAAATCATCGAAGAGGCTTTCTGCGCAATGACCATCCTTTCTTCCAGGTCTTTGTCTATCAATTCAGATGAATAAACAGGAAAATCTGCTAAATGAATACTTTGCCCTGTTTCTTTTCCGGTAGCGCTATTCAAATCAGAAAATAACAGATCAGCATAAAACGGAGCAATTGGTGCCATTAACTTCGCCACATTTACCAAACAGGTATATAACGTTTGATATGCCGAAACTTTATCTTTATCATATTCACCGCCCCAATAACGTTTACGGCTCAAGCGTACAAACCAGTTACTTAGGTTTTCGTTGACAAATTCAGATATTGCCCTTCCCGCACGGGTTGGTTCATAATTTTCATAACTCTCTTGTACATCTTTAATTAGAGAATTCAGCAAAGAAATAATCCAGCGATCAATTTCAGACCTCTGAGAAACCGGTATTTCTTCTTCACTATAATTAAATTTATCGACATTGGCATAAAGTGCAAAGAAGTTATAGGTATTATAAAGTGTTCCAAAAAATTTACGCTTTACTTCTTCAACACCTGTAATATCAAATTTCAGGTTGTCCCATGGTTGTGCATTTGTAATCATATACCACCTAAGTGGGTCGGAACCATATTTTTCAATAGTATCAAACGGATCGACCGCATTACCAAGCCTCTTCGACATTTTATTCCCTTTACTATCGAGCACAAGCCCATTTGAAATAATGTTCTTAAATGAAACAGATTCATCGACCATTGTGGCAATAGCATGCAGAGTAAAAAACCAACCTCGTGTTTGGTCAACCCCTTCAGCAATAAAATCGGCAGGAAATACCTGATTAAATATTTCTTTCGATTCAAATGGGTAATGGCGCTGAGCATAAGGCATTGCACCCGAATCGAACCAAACATCAATAAGATCAGGATCCCTGAACATCTTTTTCCCGGAAGGAGAAACCAGTACTACTTTATCGATATAGGGT
>JABMQB010000167.1 GCA_013203525.1 Mariniphaga sp. | reverse complement strand
GGAGGTTCTTGTTTTCCAAAAGATGTTCAGGCTCTTATCCGAACGGCCGATGAACAAGGATATTCACTTGAAATTCTTAAAGCAGTTGAAAATGTAAATTACAGGCAAAAATCAATTCTTATCGATAAGATTAATAAACACTTTAACGGTAATCTGAAGGGGAAGAAATTTGCAATCTGGGGCTTATCGTTTAAACCAAAAACTGACGACATGCGTGAAGCACCTTCATTGGTAGTAATTGATAAACTAAGAAAAGCCGGTGCCGAAATTATTGCTTACGATCCGGTTGCAATGGATGAAGGGAAACGAATCCTTGATAAAACAATTACTTTTGCAAAAGATGAATACGATGCCTGTATTGATGCGGATGCATTAATTATTATTACCGAATGGCCCGAATTTAGAATACCTAATTTCAGGGTGCTTGAAAAATTACTAATAAATAAAGTAATATTTGATGGTAGAAATATATACGATCCCGATGAAATGAATGAATTAAAATTTACATATTACAGCATTGGCAGGAAAAGTATTATAAATAGTTAACCAGGTTTTTTTGAAAGGATAAAATATTTTTTCATCTTTATTTCATTATAGAATCAATACCAGGTTACCAAATATTTTGCTTATAAATAAATAAAACATGAAAAGAATTTTAGTTACAGGCGGTGCCGGATTTGTCGGATCACATCTGTGTGAAAGATTATTAAGCAACGGTAACGAAGTAATTTGCCTCGACAATTATTTTACAGGTAAAAAAAGCAAAATTGTCCATCTTCTTAACAATCCATATTTTGAATTAGTGCGGCACGATGTAACAATGCCATATTATATCGAAGTTGATGAAATTTACAATCTGGCATGTCCTGCCTCTCCAATACATTATCAGTATAATCCCATAAAAACAATAAAAACTTCGGTAATGGGAGCGGTTAATATGTTGGGGCTGGCTAAACGTATAAAAGCTAAAATACTCCAGGCTTCAACCAGTGAGGTATATGGCGATCCTTCTGTACATCCTCAGAAAGAAGACTATTGGGGAAATGTTAATCCCATTGGAATACGCTCGTGTTACGACGAAGGCAAACGATGCGCCGAATCATTGTTTGTAAATTATCATACACAAAATGATGTTAAAATAAAAATTATCAGGATTTTTAATACCTATGGCCCAAAAATGGAGCCAGATGATGGAAGGGTTGTTTCTAATTTTATTGTCCAAGCACTTCAAAATAAAGACATCACAATTTTTGGTGATGGTAAACAAACCCGAAGTTTCCAATATGTTAGCGATCTGATTGAAGGAATGACAAGAATGATGAGTACCGAAGATAGTTTTATTGGTCCCGTGAATATTGGTAATCCGGGAGAATTTACCATGCTTGAACTGGCAGAAAACATCCTCGACCTTACGGGATCAAAATCCAAAATTATATATTTGCCTCTTCCAAAAGATGACCCAACTCAACGGCAACCCGATATAACATTGGCAAAAGAAAAACTGAATGGTTGGGAACCGGTTGTTCCATTAAGGGAAGGGCTTAAGTCTACTATTAAATATTTCGAGACTCTTCTCTCGCAACCAAAATAATAAGAATGGCACAAAAAATATTAGTCACCGGCGGAACCGGATATATTGGATCGCATACCGTTGTTGAACTTCAGGAAACCGGGTTTGATGTAATTGTTGTTGATGATCTTTCAAATTCCAGGATTAAAGTACTTGATAATATTACAAAAATTACCGGCACCAGGCCTGCATTTGAAAAATTCAACCTTGCAGACCAAATCAAAACCCTTGATTTTTTGTCACACCATAACGACATTTCCGCAATAATCCATTTTGCGGCATCAAAAGCGGTTGGTGAATCAGTTGAAATTCCGGTAAAATACTACCGGAATAATCTAAACTCGCTAATGAATTTATTGGATGGAATGAAAAATTATAACATCCCTAATATAGTTTTTTCTTCATCATGCACAGTATATGGCCAACCCAATCACTTGCCTGTAACTGAAAATACTCCACGAAAAGATGCCGAATCGCCATATGGAAACACAAAAAGAGTTTGCGAAGATATTCTGAATGATACCATAACAGCTTACCCTCAATTAAAAGGAATTGCTTTACGTTATTTTAATCCAATTGGAGCACATCATTCGGCGCTGATTGGAGAATTACCTATAGGAATCCCAGGCAATCTGATTCCATTTATAACTCAAACAGCAGCCGGTATTCGTGATGAATTAAAAGTATTTGGCGATGATTACAACACACCTGATGGTTCAGCAATCCGCGATTATATTAATGTTGTAGACCTGGCAAAAGCACATGTTGTTGCTATTAGACGATTGCTGGAGGGAAATAATAAATCAGGCTACGAGATTTTTAACCTGGGAACAGGAAAAGGCCTTTCAGTTCTTGAAATTGTAAATGGATTTGAAAAAGTAACCGGTGTAAAACTTAATTATAAAATTGTAGATCGCAGGGCAGGCGATATTGAAAAAATCTGGGCCGATACTACCTATGCAAATAATGAACTTGGCTGGCAAGCTATAAAAAGCCTTGAAGAAACATTGCTATCAGCCTGGAATTGGGAAAAGAACATTAGAAACATAAAATAAGCCACAGTAAATATTATTTCTGTTTTTTCTTCGTTTTAAAAAAATCCGTTTCCTGATAATTATTTTAATGAATAAAAATCAGAAGTGGTATATTTACCTTCTTAATTGAAATAATTAAAATGAAAACTATACTGATCACAGGCGGAGCAGGATTTATTGGCTCACATGTTATAAGGCTTTTTGTAAATAAATATCCTGAAGTTAAAATTGTAAACCTCGATAAACTTACTTATGCGGGAAACCTGGCAAACCTGAAAGATGTTGAAAGCAATTCCAATTACGAATTTGTAAAAGGCGATATTGTTAATGATGAATTTATTCTACAATTATTTGAAGAAAGGCAATTCGATGGAGTGATTCATCTTGCTGCCGAATCACATGTCGACCGGTCGATCACAAACCCTACTGAATTTGTTTTTACAAATGTGATTGGTACAGTTAACCTTTTAAACGCAGCCAAACATATCTGGAAAAATAATATGGAAGGCAAAAAATTCTACCATATTTCAACCGATGAGGTTTATGGTTCTTTGGGCGATGAAGGCATGTTTACCGAAGAAACTGCATATGATCCACATAGCCCGTATTCTGCATCAAAAGCCAGCTCCGATCATTTTGTACGTGCTTATAACGACACCTTTGGGATTCCTGTGGTTATTTCAAATTGTTCCAACAATTACGGTTCATTCCAATTTCCAGAAAAACTAATACCACTTTTTATCCATAATATTAAAAACAAAAAACCACTTCCGGTTTATGGGAAAGGAGAAAATGTGCGCGACTGGCTTTGGGTAGTAGACCATGCCCGGGCTATTGATGTAATTTTCCATAAAGGGAAAGTTGGCGAAACATACAATATTGGCGGTTTTAACGAATGGAAAAATATCGACCTGATTAAGGTAATGTGCCGTAAAATGGATGAAAAACTTGGACGTAAACCTGGAGAATCAGAAAAATTAATTACCTATGTTAAAGACCGTGCGGGCCACGATTTACGATATGCTATAGATTCAACCAAAATTAAAAATGAACTGGGTTGGGAGCCTTCGCTTCAATTCGAAGAAGGTATTGGTAAAACAATCGATTGGTACCTTGAAAATAACGAATGGCTTGATAATGTCACTTCAGGCGATTATCAAAAATATTACGAAAAGCAGTATGCGAAAAGATAATTAGTTTCTGATAGCAAGGCAAGAATATATGATTTTTAGATTAGAAACATTTTGGTTAAATACCACCCAATCATCATAGTTTTCAAGCACTTTAATTGCTTCACCTTTACAATAGTATATTTCAACGTGATTGATTACACTTTGACAAAGCGGGTCGTTCATTAATTGCCAAAAAACCGTTTCACCAGAAAAATCGGCCTGAAAAACTGAAATCCGGCAAGGGCAGTTTTGTAAATCTTTGCAATATTTGATAACCATTGCATTTCAAGAGGATTATCAATATTACAATCTTGTTTGATTTCAATATCAGACATGCAGCTTACAAAAGGAATTAGGATTATCAATATAAAAAAATATATCATTCTTCTAATACCCTTTTTATGTGTTCGTTTAATTATCAAAAATTTGAAACAGGAAAAATAGTTAATAAATGAGATGAACCAACCATTAATAAAATTTTGTTGAACTCTAAAAAAATTATTAATTTTTCAACACTTGCTGGTTAATATCCTAATAAAAATTCAACAGGTTTCTCAAATTCAGCTACTTAAAATTTCTGGGTGATATTTCAAACGTTTTAACATTCTTTCGTTGATAAGTAAGCTTTGCAAAGAACTGTTTTAAAATTATTGTCATTCTCTTTTCGGTACTTTTATCTGAAGATACACGGCTTGATGAAATCAAAGCACGGGTTTGAAACAAGCAGGGAACGTTCGCAGCTAATGCGGAAAATTCGTAGTAAAGATACGGGTCCTGAAAAAGCTTTGAGGAAGTTATTGTGGAACGCTGGTATCCGGTACAGAAAAAATGTCAAAAAATTACCTGGATCACCCGACCTGGTAATTCAAAAACACAGGGTCGCAATATTTATTGATGGCGAATTCTGGCACGGGCATAACTGGGAAGATAAAAAACAAAAGCTAAAAACGAATAAAGAGTACTGGATTCCAAAAATTGAAAAAAATATTGTACGCGACCAGGCTACGAACCATAAACTTGAATATTTAGGCTACAAGGTTCTCCGGTTCTGGCAGCACGAAATTGAACAAAATCCTGCTATGTGTTACCTAAAAGTGATGCAGGCAATTGAGAAATAAATATTAACTAAATACTATGAAAACTAAAGTTATAAATGGAATTTTTAAGGTTATAGTATTAGTGTTGGTTGTTTTAGGTTTGTCAACATGCAACACTTCCCAAAAAGCAAGCACTACATCAAATATGTTTAAGATTCCTAAAAAAATAATTAATGCCGAGGACCTGCCTTCTGATTTGCAAGCTAACGAACAAAACCCAGTTCATTACGTACAATTGTATCCCGATGAAAAACCTCAAAGTAATTTTACTATTGCCGAAAATATTTTTCCAGATGAAGAAATTGAAAATGAAATAACTGAACTAAGTGATATTGAAGCTTATGTTGAAGAAGCCATCGATGATTTAATCCATAGTAGGGCGGAGCCCATTTTTTATCATATAG
>JABMQB010000166.1 GCA_013203525.1 Mariniphaga sp. | reverse complement strand
TTGTTGCCAGTTTCCTTTTTAACCTTAATTAAACCAATTCCCGACAATAAGTAAAATACCCAAACAGAATATGTGTGGGCTTGCGTTAATTTAGTAGCGACTTGGTTTGAAAAATTTGATATTAACAGATTACTTAATGCAAAAGTGAAAAAAGCTGTAGAATAATAAATTAATAAAGCAGTATTAATCCAAACCATAGGTTCATTGCTAAGTTTTTTAATTTCAAGTTTAATTAATATTTTATAGAAATATAGTATGGTAAATAAAATATAAATTAATGCAGCTATTTATCTTAAATAGTAATTATCAAGATAAAAGTCCCGAATAAAAAATGTATTAAAAATTGAGTAGGAAATAAATACAGTTATTATAATATAAAAATATTTCGTCCTGATAATATCTTTTAAAAACCAGGCATACATCAGTGCAAACATTAAAAATTCAACCGGAACATAAATATTTAAATACCAGGTATTTTCACCCTTTGTTAATGAAAGTATAATTGCTATTGCTTCAGAGAATACCCAAAAACATATCTGAAAAAAAAATAATTTTAATCCTTTGTTCAATTGTCGGTATTTTATAATTCCCATAATAAAAGGGAAAAAGACCGGACATACCCTTAAAAATAAAGAAAAAAATCCCGACATATTCTCAATATTTTATTTCTTGATTATTCTTCTATTTGAAAATATAAATAGAGAATATCCCTACATAACCTGAAAATAATAAAATTATTCTTGTTCAACATTATCTACTTCGGGCATATTGGAGGGCATGGTACAGTAAAATCATATACCCCTCCACCTCCATTGTCCATTTTTTCATCTTTTAAACCCGAATAAATCATAGTTGTAAATGTTTTAATAATACCAAACCCAATTTGAGCTTCTTCTTTCCCTTCAATATTAAAAATTTCATTTAATTCACATTTTGTAACTAAATACGAAATCGGGTAAATATATTGCCTTACAGGTGCCTCCTCGCCCTCTCCAATTTCACCCAGGCGCCAGCTTTTCCATAAATCAACAGCTGTATTAACTTCCTGAATTTTGTTTGAATAATCTTCGTTTACAGGAGCCAATTTATAAACTGGAGTAACATTGTCCAAATAATTACAACCATCTGAAACAGCCGAAATTGCAAAGGCACATATTTGATATTTCCCATCTACATTTTCGAGCCCAAGTTTAATTCTTATTCTATTCAAATTTTTATTTGCAAGAATTTCATAAGTTTTCTTCTGCAAAATAATTTCAGGAATTTCTAAACTAAAGGTTTTTTCACTTGCTAAATTCTCAATCCAGCTATTTGCCTGAATCGGTGCAACCTGGTCTTTTTTTAACTCTTCCATAGTGATTTTTTAAGTTACATAACTAAGTGATATTTTACTCTTTGAAGATATAAAATAAAACAAAGTAATACTATCAGTCTTCTTTCTCTATTGGCAAAAACAATTATTTATTCAATGAATCGATGCAATGTTCAATGATTTTTTGAGACCCGGAAATTTATCTTTTTTAAAAATGAAGCTGATCTTATTTTCTAATTTGTGCCGAGATGTGCCGAACTCCGGAATCATCAGCTTCAATAAATACTTCAACAATATTTTCAGGAAGGATGGGTTCAATCATTTCAGGCCACTCAATAAAACAGTAATTTCCGTTATACATATATTCTTCGTAACCTATATCAAAAGCTTCTTCAATATCTTTGATCCTGTAAAAATCGAAATGAAAAATCGGAAAATTATTCTTATTAGAATATTCGTTTACAAGGGCAAAAGTAGGGCTTGTTACATAATCATCAGAGCCAAGAACTTTACAAATTGACTGGATAAAAGTGGTTTTCCCTGCTCCCATTTCTCCGTACAAAGCAAAAATCTGTTGATCGCTGAATTCACAAATTAAATCCTGTGCAACACTAAATAATTCATCAATTGATTTTACCTTTTTTGAAAACATCCTGTATTGATTTCGTACAATATTACAAAATGAAACACAATTTCTAAAATCGCTACAAGGAACAGGGAATAATATCCAAAAGATTCCTCGGTTATACTTGGGATCAGTTCGACTAAATAATTATGTTTCTCAAAATTAAAGTCTCACTGATTTAATTTCAATGATAATTATCGGCTTTAGTTTCGGAAAAAACTTTTAATTTTGAATATAATCTGAAAAAATTGATATTATGAATATTCCAAGCAATTTAAAGTATACCGAAGACCATGAATGGGTGAGTGCTGATGGCGATGTAGCTACTGTTGGAGTTACCGATTTTGCACAAGGCGAATTGGGCGATGTGGTTTTTATTGAAATTGAAACCGAAGGTGAAACACTTGACAAAGGTGAAACTTTTGGTAGTGTTGAAGCAGTAAAAACTGTTTCCGATTTATTTATGCCGGTTGGTGGCGAAGTAGTTGAATTAAACGAAAAACTTGCCGATAAACCTGAACTGGTTAACAAAGATGCCTACGGCGATGGCTGGATGATTAAAATTAAAATGAACAATTTGGCTGAGCTGGAAGATTTACTTTCGCCTGAAGCTTACAAAGAAATGATTGAAGCATAAAAACAAGGTGTTTTAAAAGGCGCCTTTTTAGTTTCCTGAATTATTATAGTTATGTCATAGTGAGCTTGTCGAACTATGATATTCAATGCTTTAAAACATCCTTCGACAAGCTCAGGATGACTTCAGTATTTATATAAAAACATTCAAATTAATAATCATTCCTATTTATTACACTAAACCTTTCCACCCCGTAACATATCTTCCCGTTTTTGCTGATGCCCTCAACAATAACCACATAGTTTGATAAATTATCGCATGTGAAAAATTCAATATTGGCTTTACCATCTTTAACAACTACTTCCGGCGACCAATATAAAGTTGGGCGGTAATCGGGCATTTTGTTATTTATATTTTTAAGTGAATACTTTGGTGAATAAAAGCGGTTTGGCTGCTGAAAACCGTTGACCAGTGATATAACTTTACCCCAATTAGCGGATTTAAATTCAGGATTCTTTTTTGTAAAAATATAATAGAATTCTTTCACGGTTTTACCTATTGTTTTTTGTAAATCAATTCTATAAATATTTTGAATTGGAATGTCTTCAATTGGGTCTTGTTTATTTTCAATCCATCTTTGAAAAGATTCTTGGGTTTTACCATCCACGATGTATCTTATTCTAGGAATTATTGGGTGTAATTTATCTCTTGTAATTATGTATTTATCCAACCATGTTGAACCAACTTTTTTCAATATGAAATTGTAGATATTTTCATATTGGTAATCTACTTTTGTAATTATATATGTATTGTCGGGGAAAAAATTGTAATGGGGTTTAGTTAGTTCAAAAATATCTTCATCTGTTATTGATCCAACAACAGTGATTTCTTCAATTACAATTGCCCCTTCTTCAAAAATATATTCCCTTTCTGCCATTTGCTGCATATAAATCTCCCGATAATATTTCATAGGGATATTAATACCTCCTAATATTTGATCAATCAACTTGGTATCAACATTAAATTCATAATCACTTATTGTATCCGGAATAATTTCTACATTTTTCTTCCCTCTCTCATTCCTTGCTGTTACCATTACCTCTGTCGAATCGGCAAGGAATAATCGCTCAAATCTGAATCTGCCAACACTGTCGGTTGTTGTTTCTTCCAAAAATAATCGGGGAGAAAACGATGTAAGGCTAACCTTACCTTCAATTATATCTTTATTACGGAACAATCTCTTTACATATCCACTATACGACAATCCAGCATCCGACCATCCATATAAATCATCAGGAACTTTTTCAACAATTTCATCCCAGTAATAACTGCGCCAGCCCTGAACCATCATCAGCAAATTCAGTTTCTCTGCTGCTGTGATTGTTTCCTCGTCGAAAAAATACAATGCCGGTGATTCAATGGCGCCTTTTAATTCCGAATCGACCAGCAAATAACTTTTTATATTCTGGCTGTTCCCCACCGAACTTAAATAGTCTTCGCTTACTACTGAAACCGAAAGGGTTGATGTTACAGAATCGTTTGGGGCTAATATCGGTTCAAGCTTAAGTTCAACTTTTTCCCTTGTTGAATATTCTTCCTTTGATGTTTCAACCTTAACTGTATTCCCGTAATTAACATCGATAAATACTAAGCGTTCAGCAAGGATGTTTGAATTATCATCAATTACTGTGATTTTGGATATCCCCAATGGAAAAAGGGTTTTACTTAGTTTTATTGCCTGCGTAAAACCATCAATTGATATTTCCCTTTGGAACAGGTCAATACCCTTGTGCGATGCCCTCAAGTAAATGTTTTTTTTCCCAGTTTCTTTAAAATCCCTCAACACTGTAAAAAGCACATCATTGCCTGCATCTTTGTAATTCAGGGTAAATCCATCCTTTAGTATATTGCCAAACTCCTGCCGGGTTTCGGGGTAGTTATCGATAATAGTATAATACTTTTCGCCTTCTTTAGGCATCAGGGTAAACCTTCCCATACCCAGGAAACTTGTTTTAAATCTTGTAATGGTATCGTTGTTTTGGTTTATAACAAATCCGCTTGCTTCAACACCCCTGCCATCCGTACTAATTACCTTAAATGCAATGTGGTTTGTTGCATTATAAACCAGCATGCCACCTTCGGGGAAAAACATGGCTTCGATTTCTTTTGGTGCTTTTTCATCGGGCAAATCAAGCTCCAGCGAACTTTTAGGTTTTGAAACCCAAATCCGTTTATGAAAATAACTTTCTTCGCCAAAATTCTCTAAGTATTTTGTACGGGCACGGATGGTGTATTGCCCTACGGGCAAAGAATCGTTTAAGGCAATATCACCAAAAGATTCGCCGTAAAAAGAAAAAAGCAGCCGGTTAGAAATAACTTCGCCCGATGTGGAGATTAATTGTACATAAATGTTTTTAAATCCGGGGAGGAATTTATGGGTTATGCCGCTTACAAGGTAAGATTTAAACCAAATTGTATCGCCTGGTGAATACAACTCGCGGTCGATGTGGAGGTACACTTTTTCGTATACCACAGGCTTTTGCTGCGGTGCCAATTCTTCAATCCCCTGAGGGAAAACAGAAGTTATTATATAGAATAAAACCAAAGTAGCCAGGAGTTGTTTCATTGTTTTTGTTATTTGGTTTTTATTAATTTACATATTATAAAATATTTAAATCAGACCCCCATCTCGTTCTTCCCCCCATGGGGGGAAGATGTCCAACGGACAGAAGGGGGTCTGTCTTTGA
>JABMQB010000165.1 GCA_013203525.1 Mariniphaga sp. | reverse complement strand
GGCTACTGTTTCGAAAGGTGAACAAAAAGGCATTGGTTTAATGTTGGAACCAACACCCGAATTTTATGCCAATGAAGATGAAAAAGTAAACCGCACCGGATTTAAATTTCTGTTTAATTATTTAAGGCCATACCGGAAACTTGTTATTCAGCTTTTACTCGGGTTTTTCATAGGGAGTTTGATCCAACTTATTTTGCCGTTCCTAACCCAAAGTGTTGTTGATATTGGTATCAATAATCAAGATGTCAGTTTTATTTATTTGATTCTTATAGCCCAGTTGGTGTTATTTATTAGCCGAATGTCGGTTGAATTTTTACGATCATGGATTTTGCTTCATATAAGTACACGGATTAATATTTCAATTATTTCTGATTTCCTCACAAAACTTATGCGTTTACCACTTGGTTTTTTTGATACTAAAATGGTTGGTGATATACTTCAACGTATCGAAGATCATCAGAGAGTGGAGCGTTTTTTAACGGCTCAATCGTTGGGAATCCTGTTTTCGATGTTTAGCCTGGTTGTTTTTGCAATTGTCCTTGCAATTTATAGCATGACCATATTTTATATTTTCATTCTTGGATCAGTTCTATATATAGTATGGGTATATATATTTATGAAAAAACGAAGGATTCTTGACTATAAACGATTTGCCCAACTTTCAGATAATCAAAGTAAATTGATTCAATTGATAACCGGGATGCAGGAAATCAAATTAAATAATTTTGAAAAAGAAAAACGTTGGGAGTGGGAACGTATACAGGCACGTTTATTCAGGGTAAATGTGAAGAGCCTTACTTTGGAACAATACCAGGATGCCGGTTCGGTATTTATAAATGAAACAAAAAATATTTTTATAACAATTATTGCTGCAACTTCTGTAATCAGCGGGAATATAACATTAGGTATGATGCTGGCAATTATGTATATGATTGGTCAAATGAACAGTCCGCTTAAGCAAATGATTAATTTTATGCATATAACACAAGATGCTAAAATCAGCCTTGAAAGGTTAAGCGAAATACATGAAAAAGAGGATGAGGAAAAAAAGGATGTAGCTAAAGCAACTATTCTTCCCGAAAATAAGACTATTTCGATTTCAAATCTGGCATTTCAATATCAGGGGCCACGGTCGCCAAAAGTACTAAATAATATAAATCTTCAGATTAAAGCAAACGAAACAACAGCAATTGTAGGAGTCAGTGGAAGTGGAAAAACAACTTTAGTGAAATTGTTATTGGGATTTTATGAACCATTGGAAGGTGAAATTAAAATTGGAGGAACCCGCTTGAATAACTATGCACAAAAAATGTGGAGGCAAAGTTGCGGAGTTGTTCTTCAGGATGGATATATTTTTTCTGATACTATTGCACAAAATATTGCTTTAAGTTCAGGAGGTGTCGATAAAGATAAGTTATTGAATGCAGTGAAAATGGCAAACATCCAGGAATATATCGAATCATTACCGTTAGGATATAATACTAAAATAGGACAGGAGGGAGTGGGATTAAGCCA
This sequence comes from Mariniphaga sp., assembly GCA_013203525.1. Taxonomy (GTDB): domain Bacteria; phylum Bacteroidota; class Bacteroidia; order Bacteroidales; family Prolixibacteraceae; genus JABMQB01. Next base: position 3,232 of record JABMQB010000165.1, on the reverse strand, counting down.
GGGGCAAAAGCAACGTATTCTGATTGCCAGGGCGATTTATAAAAATCCTGAATACTTGTTTTTTGATGAAGCAACTAATGCCCTTGATGCAAATAATGAAAAAGCTATCATGCAAAACATGAATAAATTTTCGCAGGGTAAAACAGTAATTGTAGTTGCACACAGGTTAAGTACTGTAAAAAATGCATCACAAATAGTTGTACTCGATAAAGGTGAAATTGTAGAAATCGGGAAACATGATGAATTAATTAAATTAAAAGGTAAATATTTTAACCTTGTAAAAGACCAACTTGAATTAGGGGCTTAAAAAATTGAATTATATATAATGGATAAAAAAAGCCATATAGAAATACGTAGCAACGAAGTACAGGAAATTTTGGGAGGTGTTCCATCTCGTCTGGTTCGGTATGGAGTTATTAGTATTCTGGTAGTTTTTTTAATTTTAATACTATCAACTTTTATTATCCGGTATCCCGATGTAATACATTCAAAAATTGTAGTAACAACAGAAAATCCTCCTGCAACAATAATTTCTCGTGCTACAGGTAAAATCGATTTGCTTTTCGTTGAGAATAATCAAAACGTAGCTAAAGGAACGGTTCTAGGAATTATAGAAAATCCGGCATTGTATAGCGATTTTGAATATTTAAATAATGAACTGATTCAATTTAAAAATGATTTATTAGATATAAATGCTTTTGATTCTCTGGTTTTACGAACTGATTTGGAATTAGGTGATGTCCAGGAAATGTATTCTTCGTTTGTAAGAAAAATTAACGATTATAAAGTATTTAAGGAATTAAACTATTTTCCGAAATTGAATAAATCACTTGAAGAAGAAAAAAGTATGTCACGGATTTATTATGATCGGCTGTTTAGGCAAAAAAACACTTATGAAGAAGAATTCGGCTTAGCAAAAACTCAGTTTGATCGTGATTCTGGACTTTTTATTGGGAATGTATTATCGGCAATTGATTATGAAAAAAGCAGGGCAGAAATGTTGTCAAAGAAAAATAATTTTGAAGGTGCCAGAACAAAACTTGCCGAAACTCAAATGCAAATTTACACCTTGGATCAAAGAATAATTGAAAATGAGAAAAATCATGTAGACCAAAGATCGGGATATGAACTGGCGATAAATGAAGCTTATCAAAATTTAGTTGCTGCTATTAACCAATGGGAACTAAATTATGTATTAACTGCGTCGGTTGACGGAATTGTATCGTTTAATAAGTTCTGGAGTGAAACACAAAATGTTAAAGTGGGCGACAGGGTTATGACCATAATTCCGGAGAATCCGGGAGAATGGGTCGGGAAAGTGAAATTGCCGATTAGAGGATCGGGTAAAATAAAGGATAGTTTGAATGTGAATGTAAAATTTGAAAATTACCCATATATGGAATACGGTATGGTGAAGGGAATAGTTAAAAGTATTTCACGCACTCCTGTAGATAATTATTATATGGTTGAGGTTACATTTCCTAATGGTTTGCTTACTACTTACGAAGAAAATCTTGAAAATCTTGAACTTCAGAATGAGATTTCAGGAAATGCTGAAATTGTTGCAGAAGATTTACGATTAATTCAACGTATTTTAAATCCTTTAAAAGCGCTCTGGAAAGAAAGGATTGTTGCTAATGAATAATTTTGTTATTCATGTTTATACAATAAGTAATAGGCACAAAACTTAATTCCATTTAATTCCTTTTACTATACATATATATATAATGTATAATTCAGCTTGTAAATTTCAATGTAAATTTTTCTTAAAATTCTTTTAAAAGTCATTGTCCTTTGCTGGAAATTAGTACTTTTGCGTGCCGTTTTTCAAGGGATATACCTTAAAATAGCGGTTAAAACCATTGTTTTTATAAAAAAATAGGATACTTTTGCAATCCGATTTTTGAGAAAAAATTAATAAATAAAAATAAAACAGGTATTTATGCCAACTATACAACAATTAGTTAGAAAAGGAAGACAAAGTAAAGTGGAGAAAAGTAAATCTCCTGCATTGGATTCATGTCCACAGCGCCGTGGTGTTTGTGTACGTGTTTATACTACCACGCCAAAAAAACCAAACTCGGCAATGCGTAAAGTAGCCAGGGTAAGGTTAACAAATCAAAAAGAGGTAAATGCATATATTCCTGGCGAAGGGCATAATCTTCAGGAACACTCTATTGTACTTGTACGTGGTGGCAGGGTAAAAGACCTTCCCGGTGTCCGTTATCACCTTATTCGTGGTGCTCTGGATACAGCAGGCGTAGAAGGACGTTTACAACGTCGTTCAAAATATGGCGCAAAAAGGCCAAAAGTTAAGAAGTAATTAATTTGTTATTTGTTTAGTGGTTTGGTTGAGTAAGTAACTCTTTCCGTCTTCCGGAGAAAAGCTGAAGAAAAAGGCAGCCAACTCAAATAACGCTAAGAAAAATTGAAATGAGAAAGTCAAAACCGAAGAAGAGGCATATATTGCCCGACCCCAAGTTCAGTAACACTTTAGTAACAAGATTTGTAAACGACCTCATGGTAGATGGCAAAAAATCAGTTGCCTACAATATCTTTTATGATTCATTGGAACTGGTCGAAAAAAGAATAAAAGAAACTGAATTAACACCACTTGAAATCTGGAAAAAGGCTTTGGAAAATATTACCCCGGCTGTTGAAGTAAAAAGCCGCAGAGTTGGGGGTGCTACATTTCAGGTACCGATGGAAGTTCGTCCTGAACGTAAAGTAGCTATTAGTATTAAAAGTATGATTCTGTTTGCCCGGAAAAGATCAGGTAAGTCAATGTCGGATAAATTAGCAGCTGAGATAGTTGCTGCATTTAACGAAGAAGGCGGTGCTTTTAAGAAAAAAGAAGATACCCACCGTATGGCGGAAGCAAACCGTGCATTCGCTCATTTCAGGTTTTAATTTTAATTAATTGTTTATAATATAGTTTAGTTTAGAAAAGGATAAGAAACAGGTTGATAAGCATGGCTAAACAAGATCTGAAATATACCCGTAATATCGGCATCATGGCGCACATTGATGCTGGTAAAACTACGACAACGGAGCGTGTCCTGTATTATACCGGATTAACACACCGTATTGGGGAAGTTCATGATGGTGCTGCCACTATGGACTGGATGGAGCAGGAGCAGGAGCGGGGCATTACCATCACCTCCGCGGCCCCGACGTGCCACTGGGGCGATGCAACGATCAACATTATTGATACGCCGGGCCACGTAGACTT
>JABMQB010000164.1 GCA_013203525.1 Mariniphaga sp. | reverse complement strand
GGTATCTGCTTTACGTGTTTTATTAGTATAAAATAAGAGTTAGAATCAAATCTTTTCTTTATAATTACATAGATATATTTATCAATTGATGAACTTATGACTTTCCCATCAGATTTTTGATAAAAATCTTTTAAATCCGATCCACCACCAACGAAACTAATTCTTAAGGGAGTTTTCGAAATTATCATATTTCCTCCGATAATGTATTATAGCCCTGGGGAAATTTACTGTGCCAATCCCAGGCAGTTTTTACGATATCTTCAAGTTTAGGATATTTTGGTTTCCACCCAAGTTCTTTTTTCGCTAATTCCGATGACGCTATCAAAACAGCAGGATCACCTTTTCTTCTATCTCTAAATGAATAAGTAATTTCCTTTCCTGATATTTTTTTAACAATTTTTGCCACTTCAAAGTTTGTAAAACCTTCTCCATTTCCAAGGTTATATTTTCCTTTAGGATTTTTATCTAAATTATACATACCTAAAATATGTGCCTGTGCTAAATCTAAAACATGTACATAATCTCTTACGCAAGTTCCATCTCGTGTAGGATAATCATTACCAAAAATTTGAAACCCTTCATGCCGATTTTGTTTCAATATTGAATTAATAATTACAGGGATTAGATGACTTTCATGCTTATGATCCTCCCCCAGTTTTTCAGAAGCTCCTGCTGCATTAAAATAGCGAAATGCATTAAATTTTAAGCCATAAGCTTTGTGATACCAATCCAATACTTTTTCAAACATTAACTTGGATTCACCGTAGGCATTAATAGGAATCTGAGGGTGTTTTTCATCAATTGGTGTATATTGAGGTTCTCCGAATGTTGCTGCTGTTGAGGAAAATATAAATCGTTTACAATCATGCTTTAGCATTACATCAAGAAGTGTTACACCATTTACAACATTGTTCCGGAAATATAAACCCGGATCTGTCATAGAATATTCAATTGTTGTTTCTGCTGCAAAATGAAAGACAATATTAATATTATGAACTGTAAAAATTTTTTCTAAAAGCTTCTTATTCCCCACATCACCTTCATAGAATTCAGTATCTGGCAAAACAGCTTCTCTATTTCCTTCTTGAAGATTATCTATAACCACACCAGAATGATTATTTTTGATTAATTCTTCAACAATGATGCTTCCTATGTATCCAGCACCGCCTGTAATTAAAATATTCATATTATTCTCCATTTTAATAAGTTTTTAAAAGGCATTTAATTTCGATAGATAATCTTTCCTTTTCAAGAAATAAGTAACAGCTTCTCCTTGTCCAAAAAATGGATGATCAGGTAGCATTTTAACTTTTTTAAATATATTAACCCCCAAGCATTCAAATAATTTTTCCAATTCTTCTTCATTTATACTAATAGGATGTTCAATTGTTTTTGCTTCATGTAAATCAACTGACAAAACATATATTCCTTGTTCATTTAAATACGGAATAGTAGATTCTAATACTTGTTTATAATCCTTAACATGATCCAAAACATTAATACAAAAAATTAAATCACCCTTTTCTTTTAAATCAGAAATATAAAATTCTGCAGGAGTTGAATACACTTTTTCTGAATCAGTTAAATCGCACCAAGTGATATTCTTAATAAATCGGTTGGCCAAAGGTTCAATAGCTATTATTTTTGCTTGTTTAAAGAATTTTGTTCGAAGCTTAGAGCCTGCCCCAACATCTATAATGGTCTTATTAATATAATCATCAGAACAAAACCCCCAATATTTAAACAATTTATTATTGTCTTTTATAAATTGACTTGTTTTTCTCCATTTATCTTTTTTATGGCCAAAATATTCTTTATTTTGAGAAAAAATAATCCAAAAAAAATTTTCCAAATGAGTAAATTTAATAAAACCAACTATTTTTGTTAATACTCTTCTGTAAAATACTGTAAAATCCATTATGTATACTCCTTTTTTATTTAATATCTAATATTTGTTTATATAAACGATATGTTTTTCTGCTAACAATATCAATTGAGAATTTTTTTTCAGCCCTATTTCTACAATCTGTACTCATTTTCAAATATTGATTAGGACTCTTTGTCAATTTTTGAATTTTTTCTGAAAAAATTTTTGCATCATTTTTTGGTATAACATAACCAGTTAATCCATCATCTATCATGTATTTTATACCTCCAACATTTGTTGCAATACAAGGTAATCCCGCTGCCATAGCTTCAGATATTACCATTGGTGCTGTTTCCATTTTACTTGGTAAAACAAGACAACAACTTTTTTTCATTATTTCAAAAATCTGTTTGGAATCACAACTGCCAACGAATGTTACTCTATCTTTTAAATTATTTTCTTCAATAAACATTTTAATCTCATTTAGATATTTTTTATCAACATATTGGTAAATAAGAAATAACTTATAATAAGTTATTTCTTTTAATGCTTTTACAATATGTAAAACTCCTTTACGTGGTAAGATAGAACCAACAAATAATAGATTTTTATTCTTATAATTTATTTTAATATCCTGAAAATAATCTTCTGAAATTGCGTTTGGTATATTCCAAATTTTACCCATATATTTTTTCCGCTTAAGTAATTCACTAACCCATGGGTTTATAGATATAATATTATTTGCTTTTACAATACAATAATTTTCTAAAAACAAAAGGATTATCCAATTGTAAATATTTGAAATTTGGTCACTTAATCTGGCTGCTTTAAAAAACTTACCCGCCAATCCATGTAAAGTAATAATAGCATTTTTGGAATATCTTAAAGCATAGTACCCATAAAAACCACTACCCTGGCCATGTACAATGTCTGGATTGATCTTATCCAATTC
>JABMQB010000163.1 GCA_013203525.1 Mariniphaga sp. | reverse complement strand
GTCCCGTCTTTGCTCCACATGGCATCCAGTATCCTTCTAGCTTCGGCGTAATAATTTATTCCGGTATCATTGCCCCAGCGGTTAGAAGCAAATAATAAGTCTGTCACAAAATAAAATTCACCATCTGAGGCAGATCCTTCCGAATTATGCTTTCCTGTTTTTGGCTCTACACTCCATGCAAAATAAGCATCACGGGCTCCACCCTGATGTTGCATGTATTTTTTAGTCCAGCGCCATAAACGGTCAAATACATCTTTTTTATCAAGTTGCACTGCCACCATTAATCCGTAGGATAGCCCTTCGGTTCGGGCGTCGTGATTTTTTAAATCAGAAACATATGCCATTGAATCGCCTACCTCAAAATACACTCTTTCTGGCCCTTCGAAAACATCGTAATATGCTTTTGCTAATTTCGCATCAATATCAGCCTGGCTGTAACCGGCATCCAGAAACACATTACGGTATTTGCCGGTTTCCCATGCACCTTTTTTCCAGGGTTTCATTTTCCCTCGCTGATCTGTAACATCTTTGTCACAATCTTCCATGGTTGGTTGATTTTGTCCAAAACACAATCCAGAGAAAGTAATTGCAAGCGCCGTTAAGTATATATTTAGTTTCATATTTACAAATTTAGTTTTTTTTAACAGATAATCGATTGAAATTTGTTCTGCCCTAAATTGTTTATTTTTAATCAATTACTCTGTGCAGTTTGTGTTTGTCAATAATACAGTTAAGATTTTAACTGATTTTTTACCTGTTTCAATAATTTTTTGGTTTTGACATATTTTTTCCGGAACTTGTATATCAATTATATTTAGAAACTATAAAATAATAAATTGTATTTAGCAAAAGCCGAGTGAATATTAGGCTACAGAATTGTGGTTTATTTAGTAATTAGGCAACCCAACAACCGTTAGCATTATAGAAATGCTATCCATTCGTTTTACACATTTGATTGGAAAAATATGTTTCGTCAATTATTAAACAATTGTATTTATTATAAATGAAAAATATCTATTATGTATGAATATAAAGCAAAACTTGATCGCGTAATTGATGGTGATACCATCGATGTAATTATTGATTTAGGATTCAAAATGACTACAAATCAGCGAGTAAGGTTTTTAGACATCGACACGGACGAGATTCACAGTGTTAAGCACGATACCGAAGAGTATAAAAGAGGGTTAATTACAAAGAAATTTGTTGAAAAAAGATTTGCTGAGAATGGCAATGAATTTATTGTCCGTACGCGTAAAGGAAGGATTACCGGTAAATACGGGCGTTATCTGTGCGAAATTGTGTTAGGTGATAATACAATGACCCTTAATGAACAATTGAATAAAGAGGGATACGCAAAAAAGTTGTAGAGATTTCTATTGGTAAAAAAAGTTGTTAAATCAATGAACCAATATTATGTGAGGTATCATATGAAGTGTTGGGAATCAATACTGTTCCTGAATTAGCATCACGCAATGCAAGATCATTATTTGAGCTTTTTTCTTCAAAGTCGGCAATGCAGATTACATCAGAGCAAAATGAATTTGAACGATGGATTGAACAAGCGAGGACACGAACAGGATAATTGAATATTAGCTGTTAAAACTATTCGGTAACATAAAGAGGATTATTTTTGGAAGCCACAGGAGTTTTCTTATTCAGGGAAATTCATCCTGTTATAGATTTTAATAAACCGAGGATCATCTCTTAAAGGATCCCATAACCACCAGTTTTTTAAAGTAGCCATTACAACTGATCTTTCGCGGTATGCTTTTTCAAGCCAATAAATTGCTTCATCATGCATATCTAATAATGTATATAACCTTGCAGGATCTCCGGGATCGAAATACTCTCCGGTTTTAATAATACCCAGAACTTCATCTTTTTTACCCATCAGAATTTTGACCGCAAATATATCCAAAATGGCCAGTCTGTTTCATCACGGCCTGAATTTGTTTTACATAATTAATCAATCAAAATTATAATACTTTTTTATCTATTTATTAAAATATGCCAATAAAACCTTATTAATCAGGCATATTATTTTTTGAAGGTTATTTTAAGCTCGAAAAATGATAGAATTCAAAATGCAGCTTGTTGTAGTTTAACTTTTTAATTATGAATCTTATTTAACAACCATGCCATATTTTGTCCCAGTGTTTTTATTGTGTTTATTCCTTCTTCGTCATTCAAAACATCGCCTGGTTCGCGGCCAAAAGCAAAATTCCAATAACTTGAACCGGGAACAATCATTTGATTTATCAGGAAAAAATTATTAATCGATTCAAATGTATGCAATGCCCCACCACGCCTAACTGCTATTACACCGGCACCAACTTTGTGTTTTAATAAATGCCCATTAGCTCGGGTAACATAGCCTACAACATCAATCAGTGCTTTTGTTTCAGGAGTTATATCGGCAAAATACACTGGTGATCCAATCAGAATGCCATCTGCATCAATCATTTTCTCAATGCTGAGATTTAATAAATCGTTTTTTATATGGCATTTGCCATTTTTTTTCTCTTTACATTTTCCACAGGCAGTACATCCATGAACAGGCTTATTTCCAATTTGTATTAACTCCGTTTCAATCCCTTCTTTTTGTAATTCGTTAAAAACTTCGTTTATCAGAAGTGAAGTATTTCCATTTCTTCTGGGGCTTCCGTTAAATGCGATTACTTTCATAGGTAATGCGTTAATGATTTAATGCCAGAATGCATAAATTTTATTGAGTTTTGTTAGAATTTAAAAATTAACTATTTTTTTTATTCATTTTAGCATTCCAGCCTTTATGTATTGATTCACTCCTTCAATTCCTCACTGCCCAAATGCATACGAAATAATATTTGCCCCCATCTGCAATGCTCTTGTTCTTACTTCTTCCGGATCGTTGTGAATTTCAGCATCTTCCCATCCATCACCTAAATCAGCTTCGTATGTATACAGGCAAACAAGCCGGTCTTCGACAAATAAACCAAATGCCTGAGGTTGTTTGTTGTCGTGCTCATGGATTTTTGGTAATCCGTTGGCAAATTTAAACCGCTGGTTAAAAACCGGATGATTGGGAGGTAATTCAATCAAATCCTTTTCAGGAAAAACTTTTTTCATTTCCCTTCTGAAATATTCATCCAATCCATAATTATCGTCAACATGTAAAAACCCACCACCTTGAAGATACAGCCTTAAGTTTCGTGCATCACTCTCCGATAAAATAATATTTCCGTGGCCGGTAAGGTGAGCAAAGGGGTAATTAAACAATTCTTGGCTACCAATTTCTACGGTTGCCGGTGTCCTAAGGATATTTGAATTGAGGCTGTTATTACAAAATTCAATCAGGTTTGGCAAGGCAGTTGGATCGGCATACCAATCGCCGCCACCGTTATATTTTATAAGGGCAATTTTTACAGCTCCACTTTGTGCAAAAACCGTGGATGAGATTATTAATATGAAAAATAATATATGTGTTTTCTTCATTTTTTATTCATTAATCAGGTTTACTGTATGACAGGCAACAACACCTGCTGTTTCGGTTCTCAATCTGGAATTACCCAGCGATATTTCCTCAAAACCATGTTCTTTGGCTGTTCTAACTTCTTTTTCCGAAAAATCCCCTTCAGGGCCGATCAAAATTAAAATATTTTTATTCTTATTAACAGAATCTTTTAATAGTTGTTTTTTCCCCGGATTACAATGAGCGATAAATTTTTGCCCTTCAAATGGTTGGATGATAAAATTATTAAATGTGGTAAGTGTATTTAGTTTTGGTAAATATGCTTTTAATGATTGTTTCATAGCCGAAACCAGTATTTTAACTAATCTCTCATTTTTTATGTTTTTCCTTTCAGAATGAGATGAAAGAATAGGAGTTATTTTTTCGATTCCTATTTCAGTTGCTTTTTCAAGGAACCATTC
>JABMQB010000162.1 GCA_013203525.1 Mariniphaga sp. | reverse complement strand
TTTTTTATGCTTTTTTTAGAATGTCGCTATGGTAATATAGTTATCGTTTGTAATTTATTTATTAGTTGGTATATTGAAGCTGTTTTATTTTAAACTAACTAAAGAAATACGGCATGAAGCTATGGCTTGTTTTTGCGGCTCTATTTATTACTACAATTTGTTTTGGGCAAATTTCAATGGAACGCCAGGAAGAGGGCATTCTAATCACGGAAGGGAATTCAAATATATTTTTATACCAGATTGAGCCAAAATCAAAAGAAGGACTGTACTCCCGTAATAATTATATTCATCCACTTTTTGGAATTGATGGATATGTTTTAACCGAAGATTTCCCTGCAGATCATTTGCATCATAGAGGTGTTTTCTGGGCATGGCATCAAATAGCGATTGATGGAAAACGTATCGGTGATGGATGGGAATTAAAGGATTTTATCCAGGAAGTTTCAGAGATCGAATTTTTAATAAACCGACAAAAGTATGGGATTCTTAAAACAGAAGTTTTATGGAAATCGCCTGTATTGAAAAATAAATCTCCTTATTTAAAAGAAAATACAAGTATTACAGTTCATCCCAGGCAAGGAAAAATCAGAAGGATAGATTTTGAAATTAAATTGCTTGCATTGGTACAGGGATTATCAATTGGAGGTTCAGAGGATGCAAAAGGTTATGGTGGATTTTCTGCCAGAATTACCCTTCCGGATGGTATTAAGTTTTTTGGAAAAAAAGGGATAGTACAACCAGAAACGAATGCTGTGGAAGCAGGACCATATATGAATATAAATGGGGCTTTGGCAAATAATGGCAAACAGGCAGGTATCGTAATATTGTGCCATTCTGAAAATCCGGGTTATCCTCAACAATGGATACTTCGGGAAAAGGAAAGTATGCAAAATGTTGTTTTTCCAGGAAGGGATCCTGTTGCAATTTCTACCATAAAACCAATGGTTTTAAAATATACAATGCTGGTTTACAAAGGGAAACTAAAGAGTAAAAAAATCAGTAAATTCTTAAATTAATATTCAATTTGATTTAATTCAAGATTAGGATTATAAAACTATAACCGTTACAATAAAATTTTGAATAATTTACTTTGAAATTTTAAATAGGATAGAATTCTTTTTATTGCTAAATTGCTGTTCTTGTTTTTAGAAAACTAACTTAAATAACGCCAAAATTATGAAACGATTAATCTTTCTATTTATTTTTTGTATTGGTTTTAGTCCGATTATTTCCACGGGATCTGATTCTATAAAAGATAAAAACAGTTCAGGTCAAAAATCCTTTAAATCTTTGGATAATCCCAATGCTTCACCCGAAGCAGTTGCTTTATATAATTATCTTCAGGATATGGTTGGGAAAAAAATCCTTTCAGGTCAGATGTGGGCACCGTGGGGGATCGATGAAGAAGAATATCTAAAAGAAACCACCGGTAAACTACCTGCAATTAAAGGAGGCGATTTTATTCATGAAAGAGACAATGAAGCTGAAGTACAACGAGCTATTGATTATTGGAAAGCCGGAGGCATACCCTCCATTATGTGGCATTGGGGTGCACCATCGGTTGGTGAAGGTTATCCAAACAGTAAAGAAGAAATTGATTCTGAAAAATGTTTTGTTGAAGGGACACCAGAATATGAAGCATTCTGGAAAGAATTAAAAATAAAAGCTGACCATCTGGAAAAACTACGCGATGCAAAAATCCCAATTATTTGGCGCCCATACCACGAATTAAATGGCAATTGGTTTTGGTGGGGGAAACATGGCCCTGAAGTTTTTATTAAGCTTTGGCGTACAATGCATAACTATTATACTAAAGAAAGAAAACTAAATAATTTAATCTGGGTATTGTGTTATACCGGCGATCCGGATGCGGCCTGGAATCCTGGTCCTGAATACTGGGATATTGCAGGTGCTGATACTTATGGGGGAGGTATTTCTCCACATCTGAAAATGTATAACGAAGTAAAAGAAATAGTAGGTGAAGAGGTAACACCTATTGCATACCACGAATGCGGAACACCTCCTGATCCGGATGAAACCTTAAAAGCAGGCGCAAAATGGTCATGGTGGATGCAGTGGCATACATCACACTTAACCCGCACCGATAAAGAATACCTGAACAAAGTATATCATCATGAACAGGTTATTACATTGGATGAAATACCTGATATTATGGCTGAATACGGAAAAAAATGATTTGTCATTTCTAACTTAAGGTACGAAGGTGAGAAATCCAATGTTTTTGTAGATTTCTCATTTTAGTTGAAATGACAATTTTGTAATTATTTTTGATTTACAATGAGAAAGACTAATCAGGAGATAACCGATAATGCAATTCTGGAAGAAATTCTTTCCGATTCCGAAATTTGCAGAATAGCTATGAATGATGGTGGTGTGCCATATATTCTGCCTTTTAATTACGGATACAAGTATAACTGCATTTATATTCATTCGGCGCTTGAAGGGAAAAAGATAGATTTGCTAAAAAACAATAAAAAGGTTTGTTTCGAAATTGAACAAAAAGCAGAGCTTATCAAACATAAAACCACATGTGGCTGGGCAACAAAATACCGCTCAGTAGTTGGTTATGGTGAGGTTGAGATTGTAAATGATTTCTCTGAAAAAGAAAAAGGGCTTAATATTATTATGGCTCATAATGGAGGGTTGGAAAAAAATTCTTTTGAAAAAAAGAATGTAGATCGAGTACTGGTTTTGAAGTTAAAAATCGATAAGCTAAAGGGCAAGCAATCAAGTAATTGGAATAAAGAAACTGAAAAGAAAATATTTAATATTGAATCAGAAAATTTGCAGTTGATTGAGATTTCCGAAGAAGATATAGAAGAAATACATCGGCTACATTCTATCCCTGAAGTTGAAGAATTTAATACAATCGGAATTCCTGATAGCATTAAGGAAACCAAAAAACTTATGTTGCCTGTAATTGACGGACAATCTGTAATTCCACGCAAATCGTATACCTGGAAAATTCTTTTAAAAGAATCTGGTGAGTTTATTGGATTAGCAGGAATGTTCCTTTCGAATGATAAATTCAGGTTAGGCGAGTTTTATTATAAATTATTTCCCGGATTCTGGGGGAAAGGATTTGCAACCGAAACTTCAAAAAGATTAATAAAAGCCGGATTTGAAGATTTTGGATTACACAAAGTTGAAGCTGGTGTTGCAACCGGGAATACCGCTTCTATCCGTGTCCTTGAAAAATCAGGCATGGCAAGAGAAGGTTTGCGCAGAAAAATCCTTCCTATTCATGGGGAGTGGGTAGATAACTATCATTATGCTATTGTTGAAGATGATTTAAGGGATTATTAATAATCTCATTTATTTTTCACCAAAATAATATAAAGCCCCTATTGTAAAGAAAAATTTATTTTTATGCTTGAAATCGCCTCCTATTTTTGTGTAATGCGACATTCCTAGGGTTGCATTAATACCAAAATTACTAATATTGTATTCTCCTCCACTGGAAATAGATAGAGCCGGTGAATTAATTAGGGATGAACCAGATTGAGACGAAGATGTTGGGCGAACTATTGGTACCATTTGTCCCATTGCAGCATCCCAAACGTATTCGATGGTGTAATCGTAACCTGACCTTGACCATTTTTGATCATAATGCAATTTTCCATATCTGAAATTAATAAAAGGTATTATACCATAAAAATTTTTATTGATATAATATTTTATGCCTGGAGAGAAATATAATTTTTTATCATGGGTACATTTTCTTACTTGTCCAACAACAGCAAAATTTTTCCAATTATACTGACCAACAATGTTGAGCTCACTGTTTTTTACATATTCAACACCTACACCTAAATTCTCGATAATTGACTGCATTTTTGTAGCTGGTTGATCTTGAGAAAATCCATTGAAATTTGATGATATGAAAACGATAATAAATATTCCAACAGTAAAAAAACTCTTTTTTTGTTTCATGATATTCATTTTATAATCTTCCAGTTAATGATCAATAATTAATGATCTCATATCATATTTTATAATAATATTTATCTGTAATTTACGATATAACAATCAGAAAACAAATAGAACGATTGTTTTTAAATCCAGTACTTCATAATGTATAAATAGTGATAAACAATAATTTAAAGAATTAGACAACTGTAGCACTCATTATACATATCACAGTTTTAATTTAAATATTTTTAATGTAGTTTTATTTTGATTTGAGTCTTCTGTTAATAATTCAGTATCAATTATTTGTTTATTGGTTAATTCAGCCTTTAATACAAATTAATAATTACCTTCGCAGCCGTTTTTTTACAATATATCAATGTTTTAACTATTTAATAAATGATTACAGTTGCAAATTTAGGAATCCAGTTTGGTAAGCGAGTATTGTTCCAGGATGTAAATATGAAATTTACAGATGGGAACTGTTACGGTGTAATTGGAGCAAATGGAGCCGGAAAATCAACCTTTCTAAAAGCTATTTCAGGAGAACTGGATACTAGCTCAGGTCACATCAGTATGGGATCAGGAGAAAGGCTTTCGGTGTTAAGCCAGGATCATTTTGCCTTTGATGAGTTTACTGTTCTTGATACAGTTATGAAAGGTCATTCACAACTTTGGGATATCAGGCATGAAAAAGATGCTCTATATGCCAAACCTGATTTTTCGGAAAAAGATGGATTAAAAGCTGCCGAACTCGAAGAAAAATTTGCTGATATGGATGGCTGGAATGCAGAAAACCATGCCGCAACTTTATTAAGTAATCTGGGGATAAAGGAGGAATTCCATTATACAATTATGAAAGACATGAGTGGTAAGCAGAAAGTTCGTGTTTTGCTCGCTCAGGCTCTTTTTGGAAATCCCGATAATTTATTGCTTGATGAACCTACTAATGACCTTGACCTTGAAACCGTGGTATGGCTTGAGAATTATTTATCGAATTATGAAAATACAGTTTTAGTTGTTTCCCACGACAGGCATTTCCTTGATGCAATAAGTACACATATTATCGATATTGATTTTGGGAAAATACAAATGTTTGCAGGAAATTATAATTTTTGGTATCAAAGTAGCCAACTGGCACTAAGGCAGCAAAAAGCTCAAAATAAAAAAGCAGAAGAAAAGAAAAAGGAATTGCAGGAGTTTATTTCACGGTTTAGTGCAAATGTTTCAAAATCGAAACAAACCACGAGCCGAAAGAAAATGATTGAGAAACTTAATATTGAAGATATACAGGCTTCAACCCGGAAATATCCGGGTATTATATTTAAACCTGAGCGCGAAGTAGGGGATATTATTC
>JABMQB010000161.1 GCA_013203525.1 Mariniphaga sp. | reverse complement strand
GCGGATAGCGATGAGGCTTTCGATATGTGGTTCACTGTAAAAAATGCAGGAGGATATGCAGATAGTGTCTGGGCAAAACTAAGATTGGATTATCCCGGGGATTCGGCACTGGTGAGCATTATTGACAGCACAAGTTATATTGGTGACCTCGACAGTGCAGGGTTCCACAATGAGATTCCTGCTTATACAACCCTTACAGGTGAATCCGATCCTTTCCGGGTTTACATCAAACCGGGTGTTATCAATGAAAAAGATATTGTTTTTAAATATGAAATTGGAACTAAAAATGGCAGTTCCGAAACTGGAAATTTTTACCTGACAGTTCAGAATGGAGAGGAGCTAAAAGGAATACTTGATTCAACATTTACACTTACTCCCGATAAACTCTGGCTTGTAAATCAAAGTTTTAAAATCATTGAATCGGGCAAGCTTATTATAAAACCGGGCACGCATCTGAAAATTGACAAAAGATTTGTGATAAAAGGTGAGATTGAAGGGCACGGAACAAGAGACAGTATGATTTATATTCAGGGGCCAGAGATTTTTGAAGGACCTAACGTAATTCCTGCCTCTTTTAAGTATACTAAATTCTACGATTTTGAACACCGTTGGGAAGGTTCTCAGAATTTCGATCACTGCATTTTCGAGGATTTTCGAGTCAATCATATGTTCTATGCTTCTGATTACTTAGCTATCGACTGCCAGTTTAGGGAAGTAAATGTTGAATCTGTGTTTAAATATGGGGGAGGTACCCTCATCCGTTGTAATTTTGATAATATAAACTCTTACCAGAGCAACATGTACGGAGGTCTAATTATCCAAAGCACTGCCACAGCAAAATTTAACAACTTTATAAATCGTTATAGCCCGGCTTCAGCAATGAGTTCATCAAATTTTAGTGAGAATAATTTTGTTACAGGAAGCAATAACGTGGTTTATTTTGCTTACCGACATGCCCCTTCTATTGATACTATAACCCATCAATACTGGGGGACAACCGATACGGATAAGATAGATGACCTGATCTGGGATTTCTGGGAAGATCCAGAGTACCCAATTATGATATACAAGCCTTTTCTTACATCTCCTTCTGATTCAGCGCATGGAATGGTATGGAAAGTTTTATTGAATGGTATTGACCCTCATGATGAATACCTAGATCCTATCGGTTCTGAAAAACTAAGATTTGATGTTTATTTCAATAAATGCATGGATACAAGCTTTATTCCAATGCTTACTTTTGGGGTTCGCGACCCTCTGACCCAGCATATTGTGGAGGACAGCGCATCATGGAGCAGTGATTCTACGATCTGGACGGCTTATTATGATATAGGATTGGAAACCGGAGATGGTATGAATTATATCCGTATAGCAAATGCGGTAGATACTGCAGGATTCAAAATCCCTACAGATAATAGCATGAGATTTAGCTTCAACATCCAGGTCGCATCCTCGACATCAATTCAATTTCTGGCAACGCCCGGAATTGGTAAAGTTTATCTTGAATGGCCCTTTAATTATACAGAGGACTTTCTTGGATATAATATGTATCGTTTTACACAGATTGATAGTGTTACTTACTCTGATACATTGGTAATTAATAGTGAATTGATACAGGATTCGGTATTCACAGATTTTAATGTTATCCCTGATAGTACTTATTATTATTGCTATAAGATTGTTGGAACTGATCTTAAGGAATGTGATTATTCAAAAGTTATTTCAGCAATACCATTATCTACCGCCAATGGAGATGCAAATGGTGATTTGTCTGTTTCAGTCCTGGATATTACCTGTATTATTTCTTATATTCTTGAAGATGATCCTCAACCATTCCTTTTTGAAGCTGCCGATGTGAATTACGATGGTAATATTAATGTTCTGGATTTGATGTTGGTTGTACAAATGATCCTCAATCAAAAAAATATACCTCTAAGCTATAATGATATTATTCCTGAATATATTAAACTGTCACCTGAATCGGTATATCTTGAAAGCAAAGGGCAAATTACGGCTTTTCAGTTTGAAATTTTTGGAGATTTTACCAAGTCACAACGGCTTTTTTGTAATACGGATGGGTTTGAGTTAGTGTATTCAGTTCAAAACAACAGGATTATCGGAATAATGTTTTCATACATTAATAATCCTTTTCCTATTGGTGATTTGGAATTGATCAAATTTTATCCCTTAGTTAAAAGTGTTTACTGGGGGCAAATTATAGCATCAGGCAGGATTGGTAATCCCGTACCATTGAAAACATCAAGGGAGCCTCAGGTAAACTCAATTCAAAGTGAATTATTTTGTTCCCCTAATCCTTTTTCCGAGTATATCAGGATTCAATTTGTTATGCCATCTAACTCAGTGTATGAGTTCGTTGTTTATGATCAAAATGGTATGATTGTCTTAAGGAAGAATGGATACCAAGGTCAGAAAGGTAAAATTTCAATTTTATGGAATGGTATATCGGGGAAAAGTAAAAGATTATCCGCGGGAGTTTATTTTGGCAGTTTGGAAATAATGGATTTTCAAACAAATAAAATTTTATCAAAAGAATCAAAAAAATTAATTTTAATGAAATAGCATGAAAAAATTTGTTTTTATATTAGCATTTTTAATTATCTGCATAAATAGCTTTACGCAGCATCAATATGATATGTCTTCCACTCACAATTTAGATCCGGAAAATCCTGAATATGTTGATGACGAGGTTCTTGTCAAATTCCGGGATGATGTTTGGTTCAATTTAAAATTAAATAATTCAAAAAGACTAACAAACAGTACTGAGATTAATAGTTTACTTGATAAATTTAACGTAATTTCTATTTCAAATGTATTTTCTGCCTCTATAGATATTGATCGGAAAGATTCAATTAATATTGAAGGAAAGATAAGATCAATCCCTGTCTTAAATAATATTTATAAATTGAAAGTTAAATCAGGAAATGACATTTTGAATATAGTTGGTTCATTAACATTAGATACACTCGTAGAATATGCAGAACCTAATTACATCATTTATTCGATTGGAACATATCCTGATGACCCCATATATCTAACAGGGGCCCAGTGGCATATAGATACTGTACAGGCTCCACAAGCATGGGACCTTAACAGAAGCGATACGAACCAAATTATTGGAATTATTGATACTGGTGTTGACTGGGATCATCCTGACCTTGATGATAACATCTGGACCAATTGGGATGATATCCCTGGTAATGGTATAGATGATGACAACAATGGATATGTTGACGACATAAGGGGCTGGGACTTTATAAACAACGACAACGACCCAACTGATGATAACAGCCATGGAACTCATGTTGCAGGAATTGCCACTGCCGAAACCAATAATGGTGTT
This sequence comes from Mariniphaga sp., assembly GCA_013203525.1. Lineage (GTDB taxonomy): Bacteria > Bacteroidota > Bacteroidia > Bacteroidales > Prolixibacteraceae > JABMQB01. Next base: position 1,035 of record JABMQB010000161.1, on the reverse strand, counting down.
GGCATTGCCGGCATAGCATGGAATGCAAGAATAATGCCGGTAAAGATGCTCCAGAGTTCAGGACAGGGTAACTCTTCCGATTTCGCAGCAGCCATTGCCTATGCTGCTGAGAATGGTGCAACAATTATAAACATGAGTGTTGGTAGTTACGCAGAATCATTGACTGTTAAAACCGCTTTAGAGTATGCCTACAGTTCTTCTTTACTGATTGCTGCTGCTGGTAACGATGGTTATCGCATTGATTATTATCCCATGTACCCTGCCTGCTATTCATTTGTGATTGGTGTGGAAGCTTCAAACTTCTACAACGAAATTACTGATTTCTCCAATTTTGATTTTGATGGCCCAGTAAATAGCACTCATTTTGACCTAAGAAATTATGAAATTCGGGCACCTGGCTATGCCATTTACAGCACATTTCCAAATGGTAGCTATCATGCATTGAGTGGCACTTCGATGTCTGCTCCAATCGTCTCAGGAGCAGCAGCCATCCTTAAAAGTTATCATTCCGGTATATCACATGAACAAATGTTTGTCAGGCTTATACAAGGGGCAAATAACCGGCGCCTTGATATTTATAAATCCCTTTCCATGACGCCTGAGCCCCATCTCATGTTTCTGGAATATACAATATATGATACTCTTCCCGGATGCGATGGGGATGGCCTGCCCGATGCCGGGGAATCAATTGTCCTGAATATCAACGTGCGAAATGCAGGTAGTTATTCTGATTCCACATGGTCGCACCTAAGACTAGGTTATTTTGAAGATACTACTGTTGCAATTGTCACAGACAGCCTTTCGACCCTGGGAAACATTTCAGCCTACGCAACCCTTAGTAATTACATGGAGCCATTCATAATTCAGATTGATTCCGGGTTAGCACATAACAGGGACATTGTTTTCGAATGTATAATATCAAGCAAAAATACCGACACGATTCATGAAGAGATCATCCTGACAATTCAAAATGCTCAAGAACTTATAGGTATAATGGTAAAGGAATTATCCGCACTGGGAGATGGTATAGATATT
>JABMQB010000160.1 GCA_013203525.1 Mariniphaga sp. | reverse complement strand
GCTTAATATAGTATAATGTGTTATTTTGAAAATCAAGTTGGATTAATGCGACAGAACCTTAACAAAAGCTTATCACAAATTTAATTTTAGTTTTTCTTCCAACTCCTTCACTTTGTCTTTAAGTTCTTTAATCCTGAATTCCCTCCCCACAAAAAGCTCGTTAAACCGTTCCAGATCCTCGTTTTTTTCTTCCAGCTCTTTGGTTCTTTCTTTTACCAATTCTTCAAGATGTTCGCGATGTTTAATAAGTTCATCCTCTGCTTTTTTGCGATCGGTGATGTCCTGATGAACAATAACTATATTTTTAACTTTGCCTGATTTATCCTTTAAAGGATAAATTCTGGTACTTAACCAACGTATTCTACCTACTCCTTTTGCCTCTGTATTCCCGGTAGGGTCAAAAATATATTCCGGTACGGTTACAGATTCTCCTGCATAAGCCCGATTTATATATTTTATTAAACCGGTATCTACAACTTCTTTGCTTTTAAGCACATTAAATTTATTAAGAGTTGTTTTGGCAGGAAAATTCCATAACTCTTCATATGCTTTATTAACTGATATTTGTAACCCTTTAAGATCATAAAGTTCAACAACAAAAGGCGATTGCTGCATTAATGATTTAAATCTTTCTTCGCTCTCTTTCAACTTTTCTTCCGTTTTTTTACGCTCGGTAATATCACGATTATTGCCACGCCTGCCCATAAAATTACCCTGATTATCAAAAACAGGTGTACAATTATGTTCGAGCCAACGTAAATTTCCGCTGCTATTTATTATTAGAAATTCAAAATTGAATATAGACTTTTGATCTTCTGCTTTTTTGCTATAATGCGAATAAACTTTTTTTGCATAATCGGGATGAACCAAATCAAATAATAATTCGGGATTATTATAAAAATCTTTCGGACTATAGCCTGTAATACGTTCGCAGGAAGGCGATAAATAAATATATTTCCCATCCTGATCGATCCAGTATTCCCAGTCATACGTAAATTCGGCTAACAAACGAAATTTTAATTCACTTTCTTTTAAATTTTTTTCAGCCTTTCTGCGTTCGGTAATATCTTTGGCAATAGCGTAGTTAATCTCCTCACCACCAAATTGAACAAAGTTGACAGTTATTTCCACTGGGAAAGTACTCTGATCTTTTCTCTGATGAAAAGTTTGGATAAGGTATGATTTTTTTTCTTTTAACTCGGCCCAATGTGCTGGCCAAACCTCTTCCGGAAAATCAGGGCCAATATCGTGTACGGTCATTGTAAGTAATTCTTTTTTTGTGTATCCCAACGCTTCGACTGCCGCTTCATTCACATAAATGAATTTTGCATCGGGCCCAAACCAATAAACTGCATCTGTCAAATTATCAACAGAGAATTGCGTAAGTTGTAAAGCTTGTTCTGTTTGCTTGCGTACTGTGATGTCCTGGGTAAACCCAATAGCCATGATAGGATTACCTTTTGTATCAAATTCAGCATTGGCTTTTTCCCTAACCCACCTGACTTTATTATCAACTACCAATCGATGTTCAATATCATAAGGTTTGCCGGTTAAAGCTTCCATCCATTTTGAATTAACAAAATCTCTGTCATCAGGGTGGACACAATTTAAGAATATTTCATAAGTTAATGGGGTACCGGTTGGCACTCCAAAATTTTGATAATTCTGATCTGTCCAGATTAATTCATTTTTTATTAGATCCAGCTCCCATGTCCCAATTTTTCCAATTTCCTGGGCTTTGCTTAGATAATATTGATTTTTTTGAAATATTTTTTCTGCCAGTTTACGCTCGGTGATGTCGCGGACTATTGAGAGAATTTGAAATTTACCTGTATTGTCCTTAATAAGTTTTACTATGCTTTCGGTATAAAGATACTTCCCTGATTTATTACGCAGGCGGATTTCAAAGCGTTTGGTTGTGCCTTTTTTGAAAAATCCCGAAATGACTTGTTTCAGCATAGGTAACATGCGTTTCATGTCTTCCGGGTGAAGGATATCAAAACCATCTTTGCCAATTAATTCTTCAGGATTGTATCCAAGCAAATTATAAGAAGGGCTAACATAAATATATTTCCCATCTAACCCGGTTATTGAAATGAAGTCGGACGTATTTTTGCTAATAAGACGAAATTTATCTTCGCTTTCCATCAATTCTCCAGTCCTTTCATCAACAAGTTTTTTCAGATACTTTTTTTCAGCCCGCAATTCATCTTCTGCTTTTTTTATACGCAGCATCACATTCACCTGAGCCGAGAGTTCCCCTTGGTCAATGGGTTTCGACAAAAAAGCATCGGCACCCATATCGAGCCCTTTGATACGGCTTTCCGGGTCGGTTTTTATGGCAGTAATCATTACCACAGGAATGTGTTTGGTTGATTCATTTTCTTTTAATCGTTTACAAACTTCGTAACCATCCATTCCGGGCATAATAATATCAAGAAGGATAGTGTCGGGTTGTTCTTTATTCGCAATTTCAATCCCTTCTTTCCCCGATAAGGCGGTGAGAATTTTACAACCCGGCAGTTTGATTTTTAACAGTGCTTCAATGGTTGTGAGGTTATCTTTTTTGTCGTCGATTACAAGAATTTTTTTCATAAGTATATAACTTTGTTAAAAATTAATATTCTGATACTTGCAAACTGATACAAACCAGAAAATTTGCATTTCTTTTTATCTTTTGTCCTCTAGCCGGACAGGCTTTTACTTTTTTTCCTGACAAAAAAAGTAAACAAAAAAGTCAAGAAAATTTCAAACTTCTACCCACTTGCCTTCGCTGGCCCGTGCCAAATTTTCTGCCAACGCACTTTTGATTGTGCTAAAACTCAACTCTGTGCTCCAAATATACATGGCCT
>JABMQB010000159.1 GCA_013203525.1 Mariniphaga sp. | reverse complement strand
TATTAAAATTCGCCAATTAGACTCTTTATCATTAATCCATTATTGTTAAAATGTATTTTATAATATGTTTTAATCCAGCCTCCTATCTTTCAAATAAAAATTGCATGATGAAAAAAATCGATTATTTTTGATCTTTATTTTACACTAAATTCTGATGAACGAAACAATTACCAAAGTCATCGTCCAGGAAGCTCTGGCAATTAGTAAAATCCCCGTTACCGATGAATACACAAAAGCATTGGATATTATTTACCAAAGAGTGCATAAAAAGAAAGGGAAAATTATTGCAAGTGGAATGGGCAAAGCCGGTCAAATAGCACAAAATATTACTACTACATTCAGTTCAACAGGAACTCCGGCGGTATTCCTTCATCCCAGCGATTCACAACACGGCGATTTAGGTGTAATTCAGGAAAACGATGTATTATTGCTAATATCAAATTCGGGGAAAACAAGGGAAATTGTGGAACTTGTGAAGTTGGCCGAAAATCTGTATCGTGACCTCCCATTAATATTAATATCCGGAAATCCGGAAGGTGAACTGGTAAAAAGTGCAGATGCTTTTTTATACACTGGAAATCCTGAAGAAGTTTGCCCCCTTGGATTAACACCAAGTACATCGACTACTACCATGACTGTAATTGGCGATGCCTTAGTTATTGCAATGATGACAAGAATTGGTTTCTCCAGCGAAGATTATGCAAAACGACATCATGGAGGTTACCTGGGTGATAAATCAAGAGCACAGTCAAATAATAATGAGGATTAAAAGAGAAAATACGTTTGGCCTTGTTATTGATATTCAGGAGCGACTGTTTCCTGTAATGTATGAAAAAGAAAATCTTCTAAAAAATAATTTAATATTAATTAAGGGACTTAATACCCTAGAAATACCGATCATTGTTACTCAGCAATACACCAAAGGATTAGGAGGAACAATTAAAAATATAAAATTTGAAATTAAAGATTTTAAACCTGTTGAAAAAAAAGACTTTAGTTGTTGCGATGAAGCTTTCTTTATAGAAAAAATAAAAGAATTAAAAGCAACAAATATTATCATTTGTGGAATAGAGTCGCATGTATGTGTGCTTCAAACTGCCGTAGATTTAAAAGAAGCCGGACTTAATCCAATTGTTGTATTGGATTGTATTTCTTCAAGAAAGGAAAAAGACTTACTTTTTGCTATCGAACGGTTCAGAATTGAAGGAATCATGATGGCTTCCTATGAATCTATCTTGTTCGAGTTGACCCGTTCTGCAAATTCATCAGAATTCAAAAGTATTTCAAAACTGGTGAAATAATAATCTTTTCTGAACTTCAAATCTTCTAATCATTAAATGTTCAAAGTTTGTTAATAAGAACCACTGAAAAAATGATGCTTAGAAATATAAACTCATAATTTGGAGGTTTTAAAACCATAAACTAAAACCTAACCTATGAGCGGATTTTTTAGTAGTATTTCTAAAACCGATTGTGTTTCTGATGTATTTTATGGAACCGATTATCATTCTCACCTTGGAACCAAACGTGCCGGTGTTGCATTTTTAAATGGCAAATCAGGTTTTCAAAGGGCAATCCACAGCCTTGAAGATGGATATTTCAGGAATAAATTTGAAAAAGACATTGCCGGTTTTAAAGGAAACAAGGGTATCGGTGTAATAAGCGATACTGAGGCGCAACCCATTGTAGTAAATTCACATCTTGGCAAATTTGCTATCGTTACGGTTAGTAAAATTAATAATGCAACTGAGCTTGAAAATAAATTCTTAAAAAACCGTCAACATTTATCTGAGACCAGCCAAGGAAGCGTCAATCCAACCGAGTTGGTAGCTATGCTGATTACCGAGGGAAAAGATTTTGTTTCAGGGATAGAAAATGTTTACGATTCGGTAAAAGGCTCCTGTTCTATAATGATTTTAACAAAAGAAGGAATTATTGCAGCACGCGACAAATTGGGACGCACACCAATAATAATTGGAAAGAATGGAAACGGTTATGCCCTTGCATCCGAAACATGTTCTTTTGCAAACCTTGACTACAAAATAGAAAAATATATTGGTCCCGGTGAAATTATAAAAGTAACTGCCGATGGATATGAACAAATAAAAAAACCTGGCAAGAAAATGCAGGTGTGTTCATTCCTTTGGGTTTACTATGGATATCCGCCTTCGTATTACGAAGGAATAAACGTTGACAACTGCCGGTATAAATGCGGCGCGGCATTGGCAAAACGTGATGATATGGAATTTGATTTTGTTGCCGGAATTCCAGACTCAGGAGTTGGGCATGCCATTGGTTATAGCAATGAACGAAAAATCCCATACATGAGGCCATATGCAAAATATACTCCTACATGGCCACGAAGTTTTATGCCTCAGGATCAAAAAATGCGTGACCTGGTTGCAAGGATGAAACTGATCCCAAACGAAGCTTTAATTAGAGGAAAAAGAGGGGTTTTTCTTGATGATTCAATTGTTAGGGGAACACAATTAAAAGATAATACCCGCGATCTGCATTCTCATGGGATAAAAGAAGTTCATATGCGAATTGCCTGCCCACCACTAACATATCCTTGTGTTTACCTTAATTTTTCACGTTCAAGAAGAACACGTGACCTTGCTTCACGTACTGCAATCCACCAATTGGAAGGCACAGAAAAAGTTAACCTGAAAAAATATTCTGATCCTAATACAGATGAATATAAATCAATGGTTGAACAGATAAGGAAAAACCTTGGATTAACTTCGTTAAAATACCAGAAATTAGGAGATCTTGTGGATGCAATTGGATTGCCTAAGGAAAAACTTTGCACTCATTGCTGGGATGGTACAAGTTATTTTTAATAATAACTAATATTCTATTTTATATTTGCTGAAAATAATTTTTTATGCTTGAAATTTGTGCCCTTGCATCCGGAAGTAACGGGAATTGTTATTATATAGGGAATGAGGAAGATGCAATTCTTGTTGATGCTGGTATCTCAACCAAGCAAATACTTCAACGAATGTATACCCGGCAACTGGATTACCAAAAAATCAGAGGTGTATTTATTTCGCATGAACATGGCGACCATGTACGAGGAGTAAAAGTATTAACCAAAAAATTGGGGATTCCCGCTTTTTTCACAAAAAAAACCTTTCAAGCTGCCTGGCACACCAATAAACCAAAATCATACTCTCCTTTTAAACCCGGTGAAAGTTTCATGTTTAATTCATTTATTATCCATCCGTTTAAAAAAAACCACGATGCTAAAGATCCTTGTTCTTTCAGGATGGAACACAATGGAATTAGCGTAGGTGTTTTCACGGATATAGGATCGCTAAATGAGAATGTAAAAACTCAACTTACTATGTGCCACGCCTTATTCCTTGAAACCAATTACGACGAAGATATACTTTGGAATGGGAAATACCCATACTTCCTCAAAAAACGTGTTGCCTCCGATGTTGGGCACCTATCAAATAAACAAACATTTGAATTGTTAACTAATCATGCAGGTGATCAATTACAATGTGTATTTCTCAGCCACCTTTCGGCTGAAAATAATACTCCCGAAGTGGCATATAATGAATTAAAACCTTTGAGTAACAGATTTAATATTTACAATACTTCCAGGGAACATGCAAGCGAAGTTATTAAAGTACAAATTTAATTAGTGCAATGTAAAACGCTTTCTATCGAGTTCCATATAAACTACACCGAATTCATCAACCGATGGCCGTTGATTAATAGTAAACCGTTTTGTAAAACTATCGCTACTGGCATTGAATACAATACGGTTACGGTTTATATCCACCCAACCATTATATTCGTATCTGCCTCTTTTTAACAAATATGCATCTCCGCCCAACCAAATTTCAAGTACATATTTTTCGCTATCCCAAAATCCAATATATTCCCAGTTCAACTCATCAAAATCTCTCTGGCAACTGGTTATTGCCAGCAATAGAATTACAGGGACAATAAATAATAATTTTCTTTTTGTCTTCATGGCTTATGTTATACCAATTTAACCATATAATGCCGCATTGAAATAATCCAAGTATTTTTTATTGTGAGTAATTGACATAATTTGTTCTTGGG
>JABMQB010000003.1 GCA_013203525.1 Mariniphaga sp. | reverse complement strand
GTTATTTTTAGCGCAATAAGAAATTTAATAATTAATACTTATTATTGAATTATGTCGTTACTTCTGGTTTTTTCATCAATTACAATCACACTTGCTTTAATTTTTTATTCGCTCGGTATTTGGGCAGAGAGAATTTCACAGTATTTAAAAACCTGGCACTTGATAATGTTTTGGATTGGATTTGGTTTTGATGTAACCGGCACAACTGCAATGCACTTTCTTTCAAAAAATCCCTTTAACCTGTTCGATTTACATACCCTAACCGGACAGATTGCTGTATGGTTAATGCTGGCTCACGCTACCTGGGCAACAATTGTAGTACGAAAAGGGAAAGAAAAACTACGTCAGAAATTTCATCGTTATAGCCTATTTGTATGGTTAATTTGGCTTATCCCTTATTTGGGAGGAATGTTTATGGCCATGGCATAAATTAGAATCTACAAGTTTAATAATTAGTCTCAATCCATTGCTGAATTTCATCCTGATTCAGATTTGCCATACAGTTAAAATGCTTCTTCGGGCATTTATCAAATCCCAGTTTTGAACAAGGCCTGCAATTCAAATCATTATTTTCCATAATTTTTGAAGCAGAATCAGGCAAATAAGGCAACATTCCGAACTCGGGAATAGTATTCCCCCAAAATGAAAGAATTTTCTTTTTAAATGCTGCAGCTATATGCATTAATCCAGTATCATTGGAAAGTACGATTTTTGCGTTTTTTACAATATCAGCAGATTCGCCCAATGTGGTTTTACCGCAAAAATTAATAACCCGCTCAGGATACATTGCCGCAATCAACTCACCTTCAGTTGTTTCTTCATTCCCTCCAAGCAAAATAACTGGTTTATCTGTTTGTTTGCATATCTCAAGTATTTTATCATTTGGAAGCTTTTTTGTATAATATGTCCCGGCTATAACAAAGGCAATATATCCATTGCCAAACACTTGTGGTAACTTTTGAAAATCAAATTGATCTTCTTCCGGAATAAAATAATCCAGCCCCTTATTATCATTTTTAACATCAAAAACAGATAAGGTTTCAATGTATCGGTCAACAACATGCTTATTAGGTAATTTATTAATCTTCAAATTTACAATTAACCATTTTTGATAATTGAGCTTATTAAATGAAAATGCTGGAATTTTTATCCTGCTCTTTATACGGTTGCTTCTGATATTCTGATGCAGGTCGATGATGTAGTCAAATTGCACTTTGTTCAAGTCATCCATCAAATCGGATAGCTTTTCTCCCAGAGTATAAATTTTTGTTATATAAGGATTTGCCTTTAGTATGCAAGCATGTTTTTTCTTGACTACATAGTGAATTTCAACACCCTCTACCTGTTGTTTAAGGCATCGGATTACAGGTGTGGTGAGAACTATATCACCAATTGAACTTAACCGTATAACTAAATATTTAATCTTCAAATGTACCAGCCATTTTTTATTTCTATAAATGTAAATATATCATCAGAGAATACAAACAAATATTATCTTTCAAATCATTCTTTAAAAAATAAAAACCCTGAAAACTTTTATTTTCAGGGCTGTATATTTATTTTTTTTGCAATTATGCAGATTCTACCAGCACTACAATTTTATTGGCTTTATTTTCAATAACTCCCCCATCAACTTCAAAAAGGTGCTCTTTGCCGTTTTCTTCAATAACTTTCAGAGTTCCCTTATCAAGCGTAGAAATAATTGGAGCATGGTTTTTGAGAATTACAAAAGCTCCCTTTGTACCGGGCAATTGCACCAGTTTAACTTCGCCATTAAAAATTTTCTTGTCAGGTGTTATTATTTCAAGAAACATATGCAATAGTTTCAGATATTAATTTCCGGCTAATAATTTTTCTCCTTTTTCGATAGCCTGTTCAATTGTACCAACCAGGTTGAATGCTGCCTCAGGATATTGGTCAACTTCACCATCCATTATCATATTGAATCCTTTAATGGTATCTTCAATAGAAACCAGCTGTCCTTCAAGACCCGTAAACTGAGAAGCTACAAAAAATGGTTGTGAAAGAAATCGTTGAACACGCCTGGCACGATGTACAACCAACTTGTCCTCTTCTGATAATTCATCCATACCAAGAATTGCAATAATGTCCTGTAATTCTTTATAACGCTGCAATAACATGATAACCCTTTGCGCACAATTATAATGTTCATCGCCTACGGCCTCTGGTGATAAAATTCTTGAAGTTGAATCAAGCGGATCTACCGCCGGATAAATTCCAAGTTCCGAAATCTTACGGCTTAATACAGTAGTTGCATCAAGGTGGGCAAATGTAGTTGCAGGTGCAGGGTCGGTTAGGTCATCGGCAGGAACATATACTGCCTGAACTGATGTAATCGATCCATTTTTAGTAGAAGTAATCCTCTCCTGCATTTCTCCCATTTCGGTAGCAAGGGTTGGTTGGTACCCTACTGCTGAAGGCATACGCCCTAATAGTGCTGATACCTCGGAACCAGCCTGAGTAAAGCGGAAAATATTATCGACAAAAAAAAGTATATCACGCCCTCCTCCTGAGCTACCATCGCCATCGCGCAAACTTTCCGCAACTGTTAATCCTGAAAGGGCAACACGAGCACGAGCACCAGGTGGTTCATTCATTTGCCCAAAAACAAGTGCAAGTTTTGATTTTTTTATTGCTTCATCATCAACTTTAGAAAGATCCCAACTCCCCGATTCCATAGATTCCTTAAACTCTTTGCCATAATCAACAATGTCAGCTTCGATCATTTCCCGTAGTAAATCATTCCCTTCACGGGTACGTTCGCCTACACCGGCAAAAACTGAAAGTCCACTGTGAGCAAGAGCAATATTGTTAATTAACTCCTGGATAAGAACAGTTTTCCCAACACCGGCACCTCCAAATAATCCAATTTTACCACCTTTAGCATAAGGCTCAATTAGGTCGATTACTTTAATACCGGTATAAAGAACTTCGGTTTCAGTAGTTAAATCTTCAAATTTAGGCGGCTCATTATGGATATTTAATCCATCTTTAGGAAGATTTTCCAAACCATCAACAGCATCGCCGGTTACATTTAATAACCTTCCAAGAACAGCTTCCCCTTTTGGCATAATAATCGGACTCCCTGTTGATACTACATCCATTCCTCGTTTTAAACCATCGGTCGAATCCATTGATACACATCGGATCGTATTTTCTCCAATATGTTGTTGACATTCAACAATAAGTTTTGCCCCGTTAGCACGGATTATTTCCAAAGCATCATAAATTACAGGTAGTTCAGAGCCTTCTGTATCAAAACTTACGTCGACAACCGGACCAATTATCTGTAAAACTTTTCCTATATTTTGAGCCATTTATATTTGATTTAAATCGGTTTTTTATCGAAATTTTCTGAAATTTATCTTGTTGAACAAATTTAATATTGTTTTACATTAATACAATAAATTCACTCATTTTTAGGGAATATTTAAACTTAAATCAATAATCACGGTTTGACATTGTTTGTGCGAGTTTCCGAAGTTGAATTTTTTTATTTTCGGCAACTGGTAAATCATTTAGGCAATTGTTAGCCTGAAGAAAATATGCATCAATTTTTTCTTTCGCAATTTCCTGAATTCCCAAATCATTAAATATTGACTTTATTGTATCGATTTTATTTTCAGGTATAAAGTCTGTTTTATTTATCTCATGTAAAAGTTTCTTTTTCTGATCTGCCCTTACTAATTCAAGAGCCTTTACTAAAAGGAAGGTTTTTTTATTTGAGAGTATGTCTCCTCCAATCTTTTTCCCAAAGGTATTTTCGTTACCAAATGAATCAAGCAAGTCGTCTTGCAATTGGAAAGCCAATCCTAAATTAATTCCAAAATTATATAATGCAATAGCAGCATTGTTCTCAGCTCCAGCCAATAATGCTCCTGATTTCAAACTACATGCCAGTAAAACAGCGGTCTTTAACCGTATCATTTTAAGGTATTCTTTTTCTGAAACATCCTGCTGGTTTTCAAAATCCATATCATATTGTTGCCCTTCACAAACTTCAATTGCCGTTTTTGTAAATAATTGAATCAGCGATTTTAATTGAGGTGTTTCACTTTTTAAAAGATATTGAAATGAAATAAACGACATTACATCGCCCGAAAGGATTGCCGCATTTTCACTGAATTTATTATGCACCGTAGATTTATTCCTTCGCAGTTCAGCCTTATCCATAATATCATCGTGAAGTAAGGTAAAATTGTGAAAAATTTCGATGGCCATTGCTGCTGGCAAGGCACTTTCAATTTTTTCAGAAAACAAATTATAACTTAACAATACAAGTGCAGGACGCAGTTTTTTGCCTTTTAAGCCCAATATATAATTCACCGGAAAATACAAATTCTCAGGCTTTGATTTTTTTAATCGTTCTGATTCTTTTTCAACTTCAGAATTAATTATTTCCTGAATTTCGGTTAAAGTATACATTGGTTATTCTTTAAAATCTTCTAAAGGACTTTCTATTTTAAGTTCTTCTAATTCTATATCTTCCTCTTCATCATAAATATGAAGTAATGGCTCCTCAAACATTTGTGTTGTAGTAATTCTTTCTAATCCTGAAAGCAATGAAGGCAGTAGGATTAAATTCGATGTTACCGCAACTAAAAGTGTAAGTGACACCAGAATTCCCATTGCTACCGTCCCGCCAAAATTTGAAATACTAAAAATTCCAAAACCAAAGAAAAGGACTACAGAAGTATACATCATGCTAACGCCTGTTTCACGAAGGGCAAGAATTACCGATTTCCTGATATCCCAATTGGTAACCTTCAGCTCCTGGCGGTATTTGGCAAGAAAATGGATTGTATTATCAACAGAAATTCCAAAGGCAATGCTGAACACCAAAATTGTTGAAGCCTTAATTGGAATATCTGCAAATCCCATTATAGCTGCCGTAAAAACCAGAGGCAAAAGATTGGGTGTTAACGACATAATAACCATACGCCATGATGAAAACATAATGGCCATAAAAACTGAAATCAGTAAAATTGCCAATGTAAGGCTAATAAACAGATTTTTCAACAAGTATTGGGTCCCCATAAAATGAATCACACTCGATCCGGTTATTGTAACATCATATTTATCGGGAAGAAATATTGAATCAATTTTTGTACTAAAATTTTTATATAAACCTTCCATTTTTTTGGTACCCACATCTTTCATCCTGATACTAACTCTTGTTATTTGCTGAGTACTATCGATAAATGAATGCAACAAATCCATATTATCTTCTCCTTTTGACACATACGAAAGAATAAAGTCTTTTTCGCGGTTATTGGGTAAACGATAATATGTTTCTTTGCCGTTATAAAAAGCTTGTTTTGAAAACTTAAACAAATTCAATAACGACATGGGTTGCGATAATTCTTCGACACCTGCAAGTTCATTTTCCAGTTGGTTTATTTTATTAAATGTACTAAGCTGCATCGCCCCCTTTGGTTTTTTTGTATCGATAATTATTTCAAGTGGCATCAAGCCATCAAAATTATTTTCAAAAAATTT
>JABMQB010000001.1 GCA_013203525.1 Mariniphaga sp. | reverse complement strand
TTTTTATCTTTTGTTTTATTATAGGTATAGTTTATGCAAAACCTGTTAAGGTTCTCGTTATTACAGGTGGGCATAGTTATGATACACTTTCCTTTAAAACTATGTTTGAAGAAATGGGTGATTTTGATTTCGACTATTTAAATCAGCCGGAAGCCAATATATTTATTTCAAATGGAAATGCTTTAGAATACGACCTTCTGGTTTTTTACGATATGTGGCGAACTATTTCTGAAAAGGAAAAGCAAGGCTATATCAAATTAACGGAAAAAGGAATGCCCCTGTTATTTTTGCATCATTCAATTGTTTCATATCAGGATTGGCCCGATTTTGAAAAGCTGATTGGAGGAAAGTATGTTGAAAATAACAAAGAAGCCAAAGAAAACCAATCAACCTATCGTCACGATGTTTGGATTGATGTTTTGGTTGTAGACTCAAATCACCCGATTACAAAAGCCATGTCAAATTTTCGGTTATTTGACGAAGTGTATGGAAATTTCAGGGTTTCTGAAGATGTTATACCTTTATTAAAAACCAACCATCCTGAAAGCACAAAAATAATTGGATGGGAAAATAGTTTTAATTTTTCAAAAATTGTTTATCTTCAACCTGGCCATGATTACAATACTTTCAAATCGAAAGAATTCAGAAAATTAATAGTACAAGCAATACATTATTTGGTTGGTTCTGATTAATCAAACTATATTTTCAGATATTGAATAGATACTCTTAAAAGAAAACTTAAACAAACTATAACCGAATAAAATTTAAACTAACTATGGAAAATGTAAATCAAAAAAGACTTTTTATTGCTAGCTGCCTGGCATTGTTAGTAACAGCAATAACTTTTGCAATTCGAGCGAGAATCGAAGGTGTATTTACCGATGATTATGGATTAACAAGTGAGCGGGTTGGACGAGCAATGGCACCAGCTTTCTGGGGTTTTGCTGTAGCAATGTTTGCCGGTGGTTATTTTATCGACATTGTTAAAACCAAAACCATTGTTGGAATGGCATTTGGGATGCACCTTATCGGTATTGTTTTATTACTGTTGGCTAAAGATTATACCTCGCTTTTTATTGCCAACGTATTTATTGGCCTTGGAAACGGTAGTGTTGAAGCAGCCTGTAATCCACTTGTTACTGCTCTGTTTCCCAACAAAAAGACAAAAATGTTGAATCGTTTTCATGTTTGGTTTCCTGGTGGAATTGTAATTGGAGGTATACTGGCATGGTTAGTAATGGATCAGATTAATTTGCCATGGCAGGTTTTGGTTAGTTTGCTGTTTATACCTTTGGCGATTTACGGATTTTTGTTTTTTGGTCAGAAAATTCCTGAAACTGAACGTGTCTCAAGTGGTGTGAGTTATAAAGAAATGATGAAAAATATTGGAGCCCCTATTACCATTACCCTTGCCGTAATTTTTATGATATTGGTGGCAAACAGTGAAGCCATTTCAGATGCTATTACATCCAGCTATTCTTTACCGTTAATTATTGTTGGAGCAATTGCAATTTTAATTATTGTAGAAAGCAAAGCTATAAACAAAATTAGTTTGATTTTCCCCCTGGTGTTTTTCTGTATGTTATTATCCGCTTCAACCGAATTGGGTACAACACAATGGATTAATGCTCTATTAGATAATAATGGCATTTCTGACCCAATACTTATTTTGGTAGTTGTTACTGGAATTATGGCAGTAGGTAGATTTTTTGCTGGTGGTTTAATTCATCGGTTAAATCCTGTTGGCGTATTACTTGGATCTGCAGTAATTTCAGCTGGCGGTTTATTACTACTTAGCATTTCAACTGGTGCTGTAATGACATTAGTGTCGGCTGCTGTATTTGCGGTTGGTGTATGTTATTTCTGGCCCACCATGATTGGGGTTACTTCAGAATATATTCCAAAAAGTGGTGCTTTGGGAATGTCAATTCTTGGGGGTGCAGGTTTTGTCGCTACTTCAATGGTATTGCCCATTATGGGGAAATCCATCGAAACTGCCGGGCCGCAAATAACATTGCGTAATATGTCGGTTTTACCAATTATTTTAATAGTAGCTTTTATTGTTCTTACAATGATTATTAAGAACAGGAAAAAAGACGCGTCTGTTACATAAATAATGTAACTTTTCATAATAGAAAAGGATTCACTTCGGTGAATCCTTTTTTTCTTATGGTTGAATATCATTTTTAATATTTATAATCTTCAAACACGATAATTCTCATACCAAAAATTGTTAAACAACACAATTGG
>JABMQB010000158.1 GCA_013203525.1 Mariniphaga sp. | reverse complement strand
GCTTGATATTGTTCAATCAAGGTCTGATACTCAGCTTGCATGGTTCCAAGCAAGTCTTCAAGTTCGGCCTGAAACGTATTAAATTGTTCTTCGGCAACAGTCCTTTCAGGCATAACCTGAATTAATGCCTGTAAATCAATATGTCCAAATTTTGGAGCTTGAGCACTTGCAAATCCTGTAATTAATACAAATATTGCTACAACTGTTAATTTCATTAAATTTCTCATAATAAATGTTGACTTAAATTTTTTCACAAATATAGTTTATTAATTTTTATATCCAAGCTTCTCTAATACCTGATCACTAAGGTCATAACGCGGATTTGTAAATAACATTGATGTGCCACCCGACTTATCGAAAATTACCGCATAACTACCATCGCTGGCAATTTCCTGAACTGCATTAAAAATGTCGTCCTGGATAGGTTTTACAAGTCCTTGTCTTTTTTTGTAAAGGTCGCCACTGGGCCCAAAATATTTCCGTTGTAACTCCTTGTATTCTTTTTCTCTTGTAATGATTACATCTTCCCGTTTTCTCTTCATATCTTCTGAAAGTAAAACACTTTCTGCCTGAAAATCTTTATACATCTGTTCCAGTTCGGCATGTATTGATTCCAATTCTTTCTGATATTGGCTTGAAAGCTGGTCGAGTTGATCCTGTGCCGATCTGTAAGATGGAATATTTTCAAGGATGTATTCTGTATCAACAAATGCAAATTTTTGCGCAAATGTAGTTCCTGCGATTACGAGGAAAATTGCTATAGTTAATAATACTTCTTTCATGGCTTTATAATTTTTAATGTTCATGCTGTTCTACTAATCAAATACTGAGCCAAATCTATAACGATCAGAATTGCTGGCCAATAACGAAATGGAATTGGCTTCCGCTGGCGTCAGGTTGCCCTGGTAATTCATCAAATCCATAACCCCAGTCTATTCCCATTAATCCAAACATAGGCAAGAATATTCTAACACCCAACCCGGCTGACCTGTATAATTTGAATGGATTATAATCCTGAAACGATAATTCAGCATTACCGGCTTCAAGGAATGATAACACATAAATAGTTGCATTTGGTTTTAATGTTATTGGGTATCTCATTTCCAAAGTAAATTTATTATAAATACTTGATCCGTTTCTTGGGCTTAGGCTAAAATCTTTATAACCGCGAAGGGCAACATAATCAGTTCCATAAATATTATAACCCGACATACCCGAACCACCTACAATAAATCCTTCAAATGGAGATCTGCGATTTTTATCAAAATAACCAAGGAATCCAAGTTCATATGCTGTACGTAAAACAAGTTTCCTATCTTTTGAAAGAGTACTGTAATGCTGTCCCTTTAACAACCATTTATGATATTCTATCCATTTGAATTTTTCACTATTGGGGATATTTGGATCGCTATAATCTTTATCAGTAAACCATGAAAATGGTGGTGTCATTTTTAGTGTAAGTGATACTTGTGAGCCGCTTCTTGAATACAAAGGATTATCTACCGAGTTTCTTGAAACAACTGTTTTAAAACTGGCATTGTTAAATGTTCCGTTTACTTGCCCGGTTTCATCAGCCAGGAAATAGAAATAACTTCCCATATTACGAAGGTTATAATGTTCGAGCGATAATTCGTGGTAAACTGTGAAAAAATCGTCGGGCCATGATAACCGATAACCGTATCCAAGTGCCAATGCTGTAGTCTCCCAAATCTGGTCATCTGTTTCGTCTGATCCTTCTGAATCATAATTATACTGATATTGAGGATAACCACCATAACCGTATTGAGAATACCCATAAGGAGAATAACCTCCTCCGTAGCTACTGCCATAAGGTGAGTAGCCACCACTGTACCCATAAGGCGAATAGCCACCACTGTATCCGTAAGGATCATAACCACCATACCCAGTGTTATAATTTGAATAGTATTTATTGGCGCTATAATTTATACGTGAATGAGATAATGATAAAGAGAAGCTATTTGGTTTTTTGCCACCTAGCCAGGGTTCCATAAATGAAAGGCTAACTGTTCTATAATATTTTCCACTGGTTTGATATCTTAAGCCAAGAGTTTGCCCATCACCTGTTGGTAGAGGCCTCCATGCTTCCTTATTAAATATATTTCTTACCGAAAAATTTGCAAATTTAAGTCCCACAGAACCAACAAACATTCCTGCACCCCATCCTCCCGATAATTCAATCTGGTCGTTTGCTTTTTCCTGAAGTTGATAGGTAATATCGACAGTCCCATCTTCAGGGTGGGGAACAATATCAGGATTAATTGCTTCCTGGTCGAAATGACCTAACTGGGCCAGTTCTCGTACAGATCTTATAATATTTGTTTTACTGAATAAATCGCCTGGCATAGTTCTTAATTCCCGACGGGCAACATGTTCGTGGGTTTTAGTATTACCCGATATACCTACTAAATTTATGGTTGCCTGCTTTCCTTCACGGATACGCATTTCATAATCGATTGAATCGTTGGTGATATTTGTTTCAACAGGTTCGAGGTCAAAAAACAAATAACCCTGGTCAAGATAGAGGTTATTTAATCCTTCATCGTTATCAAATAAGCGTTTTTCAAGCAATGACTGGTCAAATACATCGCCTTTTTTTATACCAAGGAAGTTGGTTAAATAATCCGGAGGATAAACGGTGTTTCCAATCCATTTAATATCTCTGAAATAGTATTTTTGTCCTTCATCTACCCATAATTCAACATTAATCCTATTATCGTCAGGTACCTTAATAATTGTGTCTTTTAAAATAATGGCATCACGATATCCCTTTTCATTGTATTTTTGGACAAGCTTAATTTTATCTTCCTTGTACAAGTCTTCGAGGAATTTTTTTGAGCTAAAAAAGTTTTTAAGTTTTTTGGCTTTGGTTTTTTTCATTGACCTTTCAAGGATCCCTGATTTTACATTATCATTTCCATGAAAAATAACATCCTGAATTTTTACTTTTTCTTTTTTATCAATAAATATATCAAGAATAAGGCTATTGGTTTGGGTAGTATCATCTCGTTGAACAATGTTAACTTCGGTATCAAGGAATCCTTTGGTAAGGAATATGTTTTTTATTGTCCTTTCTGCATTGTTAACCTGATTTTCTGTAACCTGAGATCCAACTAATAAAAGAACCTTTTCAGTAATATCATCTTTTTCAGATTTTGAGACTCCAATAAAATTTGCTGCGGAGAGCCGTGGCATTTCCTGAAGGTAAATTTCCAGCCAAATATTATTACCAACAATTTTTGATGCAGTTATTTTAACGTCTGAAAACAAAGCTTGTGTCCAAAGCTTTTTTATTGCATTTGTAATTGGTTCGCCCGGTATTTCTATTTCATCGCCTACCTGTAACCCTGAGATTTGTATTAATGCCTCCTGGTCATAATATCGTATTCCGGAAACCTCAATATCGGCAATAACATATTTTGCACGGCTATCATAATAGATCGAAAAATTGGTACTATCGTTTTCCTGTGCAACTGCACCAAAAATACTGACTACCATTAAGAAGAAAATATAAATCGACTTTTGCATTCTCTGTTTAATTTTTAGCTCACAATTTGTTCACTTGTTTTCCCAAACCTTCGTTCTCTGTTTTGATAATTATAAACGGCTTCAAAAAAATCTTCTTTTTTGAAATCAGGCCATAACTTTTCAGTAAAATAGAATTCTGTATATGCGATCTGCCATAAAAGAAAATTACTTATACGATATTCTCCGCTTGTTCGAATTAACAACTCAGGATTGGGAATTCCCTTTGTTGTTAAATAATCTTCAAACATTTCGTCATTAATCTCTTCCGCTAATATTTTACCTTCCTGCACATTAACCGCCAATTTTTTTACTGCATTAATTATTTCCCATTTAGAACTATAACTAAGAGCAAGAATTAATGTTAGCCCTGAATTGGATTTAAGGTTGTTAATACATTTAAATAATTTGTTTTTTACATCGATTGGTAATTGTTCAATATTGCCAATTACACCAAGCCTGACATTGTTTTTATTTAATTTTTCAGTTTCATTTTCAATAGCCTGAATCAATAAGCCCATCAAAGCATTAACTTCTTCAGGGGGGCGCCCCCAGTTTTCGGTTGAAAAGGCGTACAATGTAAGAAACTTTACACCAATTTCGCCTGAAGCTTCGACAACCGCCCGAACAGATTCCACTCCTTTCTCGTGCCCAAAGATACGGGCATTGCCATGTTTGGCAGCCCACCTTCCATTTCCATCCATTATAATGGCAATATGGTTTGGAATCTTATTTCTGTCTAATTTATCTTTAACTGACACTGTTGTTAATTTTTGCTTTCGTATGCCGGGCAAATTTCTTTACCCAGATATATTTTGTATGTTAAATTAATGCCCAAATAAGCTGTAAAATCATTGTTGTGTAACAAGTTACTATAAGTAATTTCATCCCCAATTGGATTAATATGAGCCAATGGGTCGTCAAGGTTATCCAGTTTATCATCAAATAATTTTTGAATAATAAATTCTACTCCAATACCAAAACGTGGACCAATATGTGTTTTTACACCCATCCCAAAGGGAATTGATAATGTTGTTACTGATTCTTCTCTTGCAAAGTCATCTTTGTTTTGAAGAGGATTAAACTTACTTATGCCAATATTATACACTTCATTAAAATTATCAGGAAAAGATAAAGGGATATCAGATTCTGCTAACGGTGTATTTGGAACTAATTGATATGGATAATACATAATTCCCAATCCAGCCATAATATATGGGCTAACCGGGGTTTTTTTAAGTCCTAAAATATATTTTAAATAATTTATTTCAACCATAAATAAAATATTATGAATTCTTTTTGGTGCATAATCCAAAAAATCTTCCATCAAATCCGGATAATTTTTTATTTCTGGAACTTCATTTCGAACATTACGAAATGGAAACTCCCATCTTGTACCCTCCATATAGCCAACGGCACTCATGTTTCCTGTTAAATACATCATCCGCGCACCGTACCTCGCATTAAAGTTGTATCTGAAAAATGCCCCGTAAAGCGGATTAACCGACTGGGCATAATCAATTTGTTTTAAATCGCCCCAATATGTTGAAGCTCCTCCCCAAATACCAACATCTGCTGTTTTTTGGGCAAATCCTGAAACAGTTATTAAAACTGCAATAAACACCAATAAGCTCTTTTTCATCTGGTATTACATTTCGTTTTTTTGTTTGCTTCAGGTATGTAAATCAATTATTTAAAGGAATAATATTTTATCAGAAACTTCATAGAAAAATAACTTCCGGGTTTTTTTAAAATTGAAAGAAAATATTTTATATTTTTATGTCTCTAACTTCCTGTAAATCAACGAACTTATACCCAATTCTTTAAGCCATTATGGCTTTCAAGAGGTACAAAAGTAATATATTTCTAAAAATAACATACCTGATAGTTATTATAAAACCCAAAGAGAGGTTAAAAATTGTTAAGCTCTGGAAGTTTAATTTCGCTTATCAATTCCCCACAAAAGCTTGTTTCGTAGAGTGTTAAAAAATGAATGCCCGGCAGGTAAAATAGTTTTAAGTTTATACTGAGCTTTTTTAACAAAAATAGAATTTGAAAAGGCCATATTTACCGACCTTGAATCGAGTGAAGTGAGGAAATGAGTTCCTCTACCACTAACTTCAAGTTTTATTTCCTTGTGGTCGGGAACAACAATGGGGCGAATGGTAAGGTTATGAGGGGCAATGGGTGTAATGACAAAATTTTCAGAACCAGGTGTTAATATCGGACCGCCAACACTTAAGGAATAGGCCGTTGAGCCAGTTGGGGTAGCAATAATTAATCCATCAGCCCAATAGTTGTTCAGTAATTCACCATTTATGTAAACATTAATTTTTATCATGGATGAATTATCTGATTTTAGAACTGTCATTTCATTAAGAGCAAGATTAAAATCGAGTGGTGAGTCTTTTTCAAAATCAACCTGTAACATCGATCTTTCAGTGATACTGCATTTATTTGAAACAATATCAGTTAATACATCAATAATTTTATTTTGAGAAATATCGGCAAGGAATCCCAATCTGCCACTATTTACACCTACTACCGGAACATTAAAATTGCGGATGGTTTGAACTGATTGCAGAAAAGTCCCATCACCACCAATGCTAAAAACTAAATCATTATCAGAATCAAAATCGGAGTATGAATGAAAAAATCAAGTGTAATAAGGTGAGAATTTTAGCTCTTCAATTAAAAAGGAATAGAATGGTTTGTATAATTGCACTTCGAATTTTTTGGACTGGAAAAAACTAAAAAATTTTTCAAGTACCGGAATAAATTCAGAATTTATATAATTACCAAAAACAGCTATTTTCATTTTTGTATGACTAAATATTCATATACTTAATAAACTGATC
>JABMQB010000157.1 GCA_013203525.1 Mariniphaga sp. | reverse complement strand
TAACAAAGACCCAGAGGCGGATAAACGCCTCTGTTTTTTTCCACTTTCTTTTTATAATGACTAATCTCTGCTTCTTGTAGAGATGGATTAATTAGCAATATGTTCATTTTACTTTCTTCTATAGCTGATTTGGTCAGCCAAAAGGCCAAAGATAATAATTTGAACGCCAACAATAATTAAGATGGCAATAGTTGCATCACCAAAGATATCTGTTAGACCAGTTAAAAGATAAATTCCGCCAGCAATGCCCAAAATGATAAAGATTAATCCGATTGAAAGAAAAAATCTCAAAGGTTTAAAATGAATATACATTCGGAACATAGTTGGTAAAACATTAGCTGGATATTTAAGACCTGCGTTAATAAATGATTTACCGCCTTCTCTTTTATGAAAAACGGTTGGTACTTCAGTAACTCTCATATGTTTACCCCATGAATCAATAATCAATTGCTGGGTTTCGTTATAATCTCTGATAATATTAAAGACAGCCAAATATCTTTTATGGAAAGCGATTAGACCTGTAGTCGCATCAGTTACTTTAAGACCAGTGATTTGAGAACAAAGCCAAGCAAAGAATTTGTTGCCAACTTCACGGTAAAAAGGCATTTTATATTGTAATCCGCCAGTTAACCGAGTGCCAAAAACAACATCAGCTCGGTCATCTAAAATTGGTTGAATAATTTTTTCCACATCTTCTGGTGGATTTTGCATATCAGCATCAATTTTAACTGCAATATCTGCGCCCATTTCATAGGCTGTTTGCATACCTGTTCGGGTGGAAGCACCTAGTCCGCGATTATATGGATGAATAACTATTTTTTTAACTCCTGCTTGTTTAGCCATTTCAGCAGTTTTATCTTTAGAACCGTCATCAACCATAATTGTATCCAAGACAAAGTCTCTTTCTTTGCCATCGCTGTAAATTTTATTAAGTTTATTAATAACTTCAGTAATAGTTTTTTCTTCATTGTATGCAGGAATAAAAACTACTACATATGGTAAACGATATTCTTTCATAGATTTTTTATATTATTAATACTATTTAATGGATAAATTTTAACACAAATTTATAGGGAAATCAATCAGTATTATGAGATAAATTCAATTCCTTGTCTTTTTATAAATCGAAAAAGATTAGTTATTTCATTTCTGACAGATTTTTTTACAAATTCGTATTCATGAGTATAAATTACAAAAACTTTATACTTTTTTATTTCCTGTTTAATTTTTTCTTTTAATGCTTTTATATTTTCTTGTTTGCTTTTTATTTCATGTGAACTGCGAATAAATAATAATCCGGATTTTGGGTCATTATATAATCTATCTTTTAATAGTTTGTTTATTTCTCTAGGAGATAAGCAAGTAAAAATCTTTCTTTTATCTTCCGGCGCGAATGCTATTTTAACTCCATGTTTTTTAATAATTTTGCAAATATCAAGATTAGCCATGAAAAAATGAGGTCTCCATGTTTGAGTTATACTTTTTTCCCCGGCGAAATGTAATATAGATTCAATAATTTTTTGGATGGTTTCAGAAGATTCTTTTATTGTCTGTGTATTCATCGGAGTTTGATAATTTAAAGCATGGGCGCCAAATTTTAACCAATCGCTATTTTTTTCAAATTCTTTTTTGTATTTATCATTAACCATTGATAAATCAAATGGTTTAGTTGATAAATCAAAATATTTATTTGAGTAAAATAAATAGAGAGTACAATGTAAGTCTATTTCATTGTGCAGTTTTTTAAGAAATTTGAATAATTCAACATCAAATATGGATTTTTTATTATCAAGAAAAAGTTTTTCTAAACATAAAATAGAATCATCAATTGAAAAATGCAAAACAGATTTTTTTGCTTCAATACTATCTAAAATATTTACCATATTAAAGTATAAGTTCTTTGATTACAGAAACTATATAATCCAATTCTTTTTTTGTCATCTGTGGGTACATAGGTAAGGTAATAATAGAACGAGAAATTTTTTCTGTAATAGGTAACTTTTCTTTTTGACGATAATATGATTGAAGATGTACTGGTGGATCAAAATGTACCGATGCTTCAATGCCTTTTTGTTTTAGTTTTTTAACGAAAGCATCTCGATTTCCTCTTTTTAATTTAATCGTGTACATCTGATAAATATGTTTAGCTTTTGGTAATTCTATTGGTAAATCAATTTGCTTTATATTTTTGAGTTTTTGATTAAGATAATCAGCATTTTTTCTTCTTAAAGAATTCATCTTATTTATCTTTTTCATTTGTTCAACTCCAATTGTAGCTAATATATTGCTCATTCTGAAATTGTATCCAGGCATTGTTGCAGATCTATACCAAGGTTTTTCTTCTTTAAGTCGCTGATTAGTCATTTTAGGAATGCCATGTCCAATTAAGGTTTTAATTTTTTGGATTAAGTCTTTGTCATTAGTTGTTACCATACCGCCTTCTCCAGTAGTAATATTTTTAGTTGGGAAAAAAGAAAAACAGCCAATTTTAAAAGAACCAGTTCTTTTTTTGTTATATTCTGCGCCAATTGCTTCAGCTGAATCTTCAATTACGAATAGTTTATGTTTTTTAGCAATTTTCATAATTTCATCCATTTTGCAT
>JABMQB010000156.1 GCA_013203525.1 Mariniphaga sp. | reverse complement strand
CTTTCATTCATTTATTAATTATTGCTAACGGCAGTCTGTCTAAAAACCTAAATTAACTGCCTGACATTTCAATATTTGATTAAAAATACAAACTATAGTCTGAATAAATTACTCTTATAAAAGACTTTTTAGACAGTCTGACGGCTGTTTGTCTAAAAAGTAAAATTAAGCCGTTGAGATTTCAATATTTCATTTTTTTCAAAGTCTCCTGCCCGAATATTCCGTGGACATAAAACAGTTATTAGACAGCCTGACGATTGATATATACTCATGTGGCGCAGCGATAGCAAGACATTGAGTTTATATTCGTGTTAGCGACTTTTCTTTTTCATTTCTCTTATTCTTTTTCCAGCTTTCGCACTTTCTGGATTCTCGCCAGTTTCAATATATCTTGCTGCAATCGTCCTACATCCGGAACAATTACCTCTTAATATTATGTCATTAATATCGTTTAGATATACTTTTATATCTATTAATTTTCGGTTCTCAACCCCACAGGTGCAAAAGAAATTATCAATAAACATGTCACGATGTTCCCACGCCTCACCCATCACAAGCTGATATTCCCATTCATTGAGTTCAATGTCCGTTTTATCTATATATATGTTCTTTCCTTTTCATTTTTCATTCTCTTTGAATAACCTATTAAACCCCAATTTTTTATTTTGCGTGTTAGCGCATGTTTTTTTATTTTTAAATTATTGAATCATTCTTTTTAGTCCTTTACATTAAAAATACTTTTTTGTAATTCTTTAATTTCATATTTACTATATTCAAATACATTTGATTCTTTACTTTTTTGGTAATATTTAACAATAAAATCCCGATATGTTCCTTGAGGTATTTTGTCCAAAAAGTATATGATTGCATCTAATACAACAATTATAGACCAGATTGCAAATGCATTTGTAGAAATTCTAAGATGCCATGGTGAGCTACTGCCGGAATCTGATGCAATTATTGGCCAACCATTTACTTTTATCGATTTAATATGATTAAATATTTCAAGTGGTTTTTGATATAATTTTATGGTATTATCTATCTCCATTATTGTCATATCACATTGACGAAAATGAACACAATCATTGCGTACATCTCGCAGTTTACATAAGTTATCCAATATACGTGAGTCAGATATATTAAAATGTTTTAAAAGTCCTTTATATCTCTCATAAAATGATTCTTTGTCACTGTTTCTTATCTTCTCAATTTCTTTACAAGTACTAATATCAACACCTATTTGAGCTATCTTATATTTAGCTAATTTTTCAATTTCATAATTTTCAATAAATGCATGTGTGAGTGAAGATATTTCATTTGAAAATGCTTCTATGACAGTTGTATTTAAGATACAACAAGATATAGAATCTAAATTTAAATCAATTTCTCTTGTCTTTGATTTAAAGTTTTTCAACATATTTATTGACGATAAGATAATTTGCCACGACAAAATGGAAGTCGTATAGCCGAGATCATTCATTTCCTATTTGTTAAATTAGTTAATCATGTTTTAGTGTTCTATAAAATGTGCGCTATAACGGCAATCTGTCTAAAAACCACAATTTAAAATTATTTTATAAGTTAAAAATAGCTGTTTAAAGCTTATGTATTTTTATTGTTAATGCAAATTACAACAAAGCGATGATATTAGCCATAATATAGTTGTGCGATTCAATAGTAATTAAAAGAAGAAGGGCAGCCAATGCCACCCTTCATATTTAACTTTTTACAAAAATTTGTTTACTACCAAAGGATTGCTTTTGATTTTTTTAAACTTATCCAGAAAAGAACAGAGAGGATTAAATTTATTATGGCAGGAACTAAGGTTTGTTCTATATTGCCAATACCAGTCATTTCAAATAATACGGAATATAAAAGTGCTAATCCACAAAAAAGAGCTCCAATAGCTAAAGTCGTAACAAATATTCCTTGTTTTGAAGGATTACGAAGAACCATAATAGCACCTATCCCAAGTGCAACTAATATTGCCCCTGACCAACGGAGCCAACCTGAAGGAACTGGTTCACTACCTGAAGCTTCAACTAACACTTGGGGGACAAACACATAAATAAGGCCATACACCAATGCCACTACAGCAAAGATTATTAGCGTAATTTTTAATAACAGAGAATTTTTGTTTTGAGCCATAATAAGATTTTTTTGGTTTAATTAAAAATATGAATAATTTGTATTACGGAATATTATAGAAAATGTTTAATAGTGAATATTATTTTAAAAGCCCATAACATTTTCACTATCTTATTTTAAATACTTATCAGGTAGTTTCCTATAAAAGAAGAATGGCAACTCAACAGCTGCCATTCAATTTAACCCCCAAACACGCTACACAGGAATGTGCAGCATTATAAAGTTATAAAATATTATTTTCAGATGCAAATTAAGCGTGTTTTAAGTACTTTCTCAGGTTAATTGACCGATTGGTCATTCAAAAAAACTAATGGCTTAAATGGACTTATTTTAGCTTGGATTAAATGGTTATATTTTTGTATACGAAATTCTTGTGTACAGTGGTGTGAAAGGTGCACTGGCGGTCATTCGACCGTCAGCCAACTATTCGATTAGCTTGCGTTTTTGTTTATTTATAGTATTTTATCAAATAAAGTCATTAAAAAAACTCAATTATTATTTTTGTTTTAGCTCAATTTCGATAAAATGTATCATGATGTTTTTGTAAAGTATTTGTAGATTTAACTATTGATTTCTATGAATTCTTGAGCATATTTTTCATTATTAAATTCTAATATAGCGTTCACGCCATTTAACCCATATTTTTTAACTGCTTTCGAAAAAATCATAGAATTACAGTTTGAGCAATAGGGAATATTAAAAAGAAATGAATTGAAGCCAACACTATTTCCTACCCTTTCTGTTGGAAATATATCTTTTTCGATATATAATACTCGGTATTCAAAATTTGAATCTTCAGTTAAACAATTAGCGCATTTTGATGGCCATTTTAAGCCTATTTTTGGGTAAAGTTCAATCAATATTTTGTTGCTATCAGAATGATTAATATAAGGCTTTGCAAAGGGGACGTTAGCTTCTTGACAGATTGTTTTTGGAAAATCTTCTGTTTGAGCTACGTTGCTCAAATCGCCATGAGTAATACAACGACTTTTACCATCTTTTAACCAAAATGTGATACAACAGTAGTCACGAATAAAAAGTTCTTCTCTTGTTAAATTAATTGATTTGGTATTCGATAAATCTATTTTATTTAAAAGTTCGAAATTTGGAGCTCCTTTAAATATTTTGATAGATTTATTAGTAAGAATATTAAATTTCACATTAAGTGCCAATTCTGTTTGAATATTTGATTCAAAGTCCGTAATATGTTGACCGTCTAAACCTGTTGCTAACAAAAATGCAGAATATCTTTCTCCCCGATCTAAAAAATGAATTTCGTTTGACAGAATTAGATTATGACCATCATATTTTAGAAAGATTAACCGTTTGTCTGTTAATAATTCAAATTTATTAGTTAAGAATACAAATGATTCGCCTTCAGTTAGGTAGTTTCTTTCTGATATTAAATTCTTTTCTTTAAGAATATAAAAATTCTTTTTTGTAAGAATAAAGTGAGTTTTTGAAGAAAATAGACCTCCCTTTTTAACATAACTGAGGATAGATTTTTCCTCAATTGAATTAGAATGTAGAATCTTAGCTGTTTTTGCTGATAAAATAAACATTTTTATTCTTTTTAAAGTATTGATAATTAATTAAAATGGATTGGGCATGAGCATCTAAGTTAAAGAATTTTCCTAAAATGAATCATTGTTGTCCGGTAAACCCGGAATTTAATTCTTTTTCAAATTTAACTTATTGATACATAG
>JABMQB010000018.1 GCA_013203525.1 Mariniphaga sp. | reverse complement strand
TTTTAAAATTTCATCTAAATTCACAGAGATAATGCTCCTGACTAATATTGCCGTTGCCGCTCAACAACTCAATAAAACACTGGAATACGATGCTGAAAATATGAAAATAACCAACTGCCAGGAAGCAAACGATTACTTCCATTACGAATACCGTAAAGGCTGGGATTTGTAAATAACCAATTTTTAAAAGGCTATGATTTGAATGTGACCATAGCCTTTTTTTCAATTAAAAAATCAAAATTATGAAGAATAAAAATACGCACTCACGTAATTTTTCACGACGTAGATTTTGAGAAAATTCTAGCAGCTATGGCAGCAGTTTCCTTGATTCCGGTACATTATGCAAGATAATTTTAAATCTGAGAAAATTATTATTTGACATCTGAGAAGCTGATTGATTGAATATCAAATCAGTAAAAATATTAACAACTTTTTTTGAAAATTATCTGCTTTAATTTATATATTTAGATCAAAATCGAAGGATAGTTTATAATAATCATCCCCTTGAAAAAAAGAAAATTGAAATTCGCTTTTTGGAAAGTGATTTATATTGGCATATTGCTGATTTTTACTTTTCAATCTACAGCACAGGACATAGAGGAAATAAAAATTACCGGACAATTTAATAATCGGCCGGTAACAGAATTTATTGAATTTCTTGAGACTCAACATAATCTGAAAATATTCTATAAAAAAAGTTGGATTACCGATCTAGAAATCAATCAGCAATTTAACAATGCGCCACTTTACCAGGCACTTACCAGAACTTTTCGCGGCACAAACCTCAATTTCGATTTTTTTCAGGATAATGCAATAATTATAACACCCAAAAGTGCTGATAGCAGATTGCAGGATATAAACAATGAAGAATTACTCACTGTTCTTGGAGATCCTTTAAACATCGGCCGTTATCGTTCAGCAACGATTTCAGGTAGAATTGTTGATGGGAAAAATGGAGAACCTCTTACCGGAGCAGTACTTTATATTTCTAAACTTGAAAAGGGAACTTCAACAAATTCAAACGGAAATTTTGAAATTGAATTACCCACTGGTGAGCATAACCTTCAGCTTTCATTTATGGGTTATGAACAAAATAACCGGAGAATTCGGTTAATCGAATCGGGGCAAATTGAATTGGAATTATTTGAAGAATCGCACAGTATCGAAGAAGTAACAGTAACAGGAGAGGGACAAAATACATCACGTACCCAAATGAGTATGGTGAGAGTTGATGCAAAAATATTGAAGGAATTACCGGGTTTAATGGGTGAGGCCGATGTTATAAAAAGCATAACTATGATGGCAGGAGTTCAAACTGTAAGTGAACTGGCATCAGGATTTAATGTCAGGGGTGGTAACACCGACCAGAACCTGGTTCTGGTAAATGGTACACCTGTATTCAATTCATCACATTTGTTTGGTTTCTTTTCGATGTTGAACCCCGATGTTATCGAAAATATAATTCTATATAAAGGCGGAATGCCTGCAAAATTCGGAGAAAGGGTCTCATCGGTAATGGAAGTTGATTTAAAAGAAGGTAATGACGAAGTGATAGCAATTTATGGAGGACTTGGTTTATTAAATTCAAGGCTTACAGTAGAAGGACCGCTTACAAAAAATAAAAAACTCAAAATCCTTGCGGGTGGAAGGACTTCATATTCCGATTGGATACTTAAGAAAATACCAGATGTTGAACTTACTCAAAGTGTTACTAAATTCTATGATATTAGTGGTAAAGCAACATACAATTTCAACCTTCATAATAAATTAAGCCTGATGGCATATTCCAGCAATGATGAATTTAACACCAGTTCTCAAACTATAATAAAATATGGCAACCTTCTTGCAAATTTAATGTTGCGAAACCGGCTTACCGAAAATCTGAATGGAGAACTAAACCTTTCATATAGCCGGTACAAGTCGAGGTTAACCGACCTGGCAGATGAAAAACAATATGAATCATATTTTTTAGATAACCAATTACAATATTACTCCGGAAAATATCATTTTAACTGGCATCCTCATGAACGGCATAATATAAACTTTGGAGGAAATTTAATTCGTTATAGTACAAATCCGGGAGAAGTTTTGCCTGCAAATAAAGAAACTTTAATAAAACACAGGGTAATAGAATCAGAAAATGCTTTTGAATTGGCAGGATACCTTTCAGATGAACTTCTATTATTACCCAATTTGATTTTAAATGTGGGATTACGATACAGCCACTTTTTGAATTTAGGTGAAAAAACTATTTTCAAATATGATGAATCGATTCCTAAAAGCCCGGAATCAATAATTGACTCAACTGTATTTGGAAAAAATGAGGTAGCTCAATCGTATGGAGGAATTGAACCCAGGGTTGCATTTAATTATATTTTTAATAACGGATATTCACTTAAAATGAGTTTCCAACGAACTCAACAATTTATAAACCAGGTAAGTAATAATGCTGTAATATCACCAGCTGAAACCTGGAAAATGAGCGATTTTCATTTAAAACCACTTATCAGCGATCAGATTGCGATTGGAGTATCAAACAATAATAATGAATACGGATTGCAGTTTACCACTGAGGTTTATTATAAGAAACTTAAAAATCTGATCGAATATAAAAACGGTGCCGAAATTATTATGAACCAACATTTGGAAACTGACCTAATTCCATCAGATGGTTATTCTTATGGAATTGAATTTACAGCAAACAAAGCAAACAGCCGTTTAACAGGGATGATAAATTACATGTACTCCCGAACTATGAGAAAAACAGATGGCTATTTCGATGAAGAAAAAATAAACAGTGGTTCATGGTATCCATCTATTTATGATAAACCACATGATTTATCGGTTACAGCCACCTATCATATAAGCCGAAGATGGAGGCTGTCGGGGAATTTTGTATTTATATCGGGAAGGCCATTAACCTTGCCTGAAATCAAATATAGGTATGCCGGCCAAACATTAATTTATTATTCCGACCGGAATAAATACCGTATGCCGCCTTACCACCGTTTCGATGTATCGATAACAATTGATGAAAACCTGAAACGTAAACGTTCATGGAAAGGAAGCTGGACACTCTCAGTTTATAACTTTTATGGCAGGCATAATCCATATTCAGTTTATTATCGCAAAGGTTCACCCAATGCCGCTAATAACTATACAAGGT
>JABMQB010000155.1 GCA_013203525.1 Mariniphaga sp. | reverse complement strand
TTATAAAGATCCTTCAATTCAGAAATCTCATTTTCTGCAAGCCCCTGGTTTTGAACCAGGTCGTCAAACTTTATATTTGAATCTTTTTTCTTCATTATTTTAATTTTGCATTTTTAGCAATACGTTTTTCAAATTCTTTAAAGCCCTGAATGTTCGGACTTTTACAGCCTCTTCCGAGCAATTAAGTATTTCTGCCACTTCCTTATATTTCATTTCATCCAGTTTGCTAAGTACAATCACTTCCCTTTCCTTTTCATTTAATCGTAACAAAGCCTGATGAACCAGTTTTTTATTTTCACTCCTTTCAATCATCTGATGTGAATCTTCCCCTTCACTTTCCGGTTCATTTAAAAAAACACTATCCCTGACAACCAACCTTTTATTTTTATTATATAAATCCACAAATAAACTGTGGGCAATCCGGAACATCCACACCCTGAAAATCCCATCTCCACGGTATTTATCCTTTGATTTCAGAATTTTTAAGAACACATCGCTTACCAGGTCTTCGCTCATTTCCTGATTTTTAGTCAGTTTAAAAAAGTAACCAAAAAGCATTTTATTATAGCGTTCGAATAGCAATCCGATTTGATCGGTATCACCATTGATAATTTTTAACATGAGCTCATTGTCGCTAATCACTGGCCTGGAATTTTCCTCAATTTACAACACAGACTGCATAGAAAAAAAAAGGTTACAAAAAATCTCAGTTTAATTATATCCGTTCACTGAAGTGAACGGCAAAGGATAGCTGATTTCCCTACAAATGTTTTTATCCTTTGCCCCCGAAGTGTCGGGGCAGGCTGTCTGCTTTAGTTAACGGATTTATTTATTATACTATGATGTTTTGTTTACCTGTCAGATGAACTTATTTGTCGAAAAATAAATAACTAAAACTTTATTAATAATAAATTTGAAATGCTGTTTACTAATTATCAGTTACCTATAATACAAATTGTAATTTCAAATTCATTCCCATGAAAACAAATTCACCATCACGTTTATACTACATCGATAACATCCGTATTTTTCTTATTGGCCTGGTAGTGCTACACCACTTTGGAATAACCTATGGTGCCCCGGGTGGTTGGTATTACAACGAGTCACAAGCCGGTATTCCGGAAATGATTCCGCAAGCCATGTTTAATGCCACCAACCAGGCATTTTTTATGGGAATGTTCTTTTTTATCTCAGCATTTTTTACAGCCGCCTCTATAAAAAGAAAGTCAACCGGAAAATTTCTTAAAGACCGCCTAGTAAGGTTGGGTATACCTTTGCTGGCTTTTTATTTCCTATTAAATCCTTTGTCAATTTATATAAGAAACCATTTTATTCGCGGCGATGAAGTTTCATTAATTAAATTAATTACAAATTTTAATGAATGTGGTTTTGGCCCCATGTGGTTTGTTGAAGCTTTGTTGTTTTTTACAATTATATATTTATTTATCCGGACGTTAAAAATCAAGATTGTGATGAAGTTCCCAAAAACATGGCAAATAATTTCAATTGCTCTTCTAGTTGCTTTCATTCAATTTACCATTCGCATCTGGCTGCCTGTTGGGTGGAGCATGCCATTTACAAATTTCCAATTTCCCTTTTTTGTACAATATATTTTCCTATTATTCTTTGGAGTTGTGGCTTATCAGAATAACTGGCTCGAATCAATCACTTTTAAAATGGGGAAACAGTGGTTTATTTTTACACAATTGCTAATATTTATTGGTTTCCCGGTAGTTTTTATCGGTGGCGGCGCAATTGATAAAGGCCTCGATAGTTTTATGGGTGGTTTTACTTTTCAAAATTTAATGTATGCAGTTTGGGAACAACTGCTTGGCTTTTCGTTAATTATTGGCTTATTCGGGTTATTTAAAAAGTGGTTTAACTGCCAGGGAAAATTTGCTCAAAAATTATCAGATAGTGCGTATGGGGTTTATCTCTTCCACACACCAGTCATTATTGGAATCAGTGCAATATTTATGAATTTCAATATTCCTCAACTATTAAAGTTTATTGTTTTATCGCCAGTAGCTTTATTAGCCTGTTTTTTTGTTGCCTGGCTGGTAAAACAAATTCCGGGGGTGAAAAAGGTATTGTAAACTGCCACCTCGTCTTCCGGTTCATACTTCCCCGGAATCCACTCCTCCTCTCCGGGAGAAGAATTTAATACATAGGTTTTTCTAGTTAAAAGCAGGTGAAAAGTGCGGGGTATCCGATAATTAACACCAGATACCCAGCACTAAATTATTTTACATCAAAGGAAGTACTTACAGTGCCGCCTTTTACTGAATCATAATTAATATTTACGTTTCCTTTGCCTTTGACCACATATTGAATTGTTCGTGAAGTTTTTCCAGGCTGTCCGTTTCTGATCATTATTCGTTTCAAATCATGCTGATCAATTTCCCGCGTAACAGGATTTAAATACTCATCTGTTTTCGGATCATCGATCCAGCCTGCAGAAATGATATCCACATTGCCTTCGAGTGTTAACAGGTCGGGCCTTACCACATTATTCCGGGCTGCTTTTTCTGTGATTGTTGGTGCTACTTTAGGGTTAGAAAACTCAACCCAGATCCTGTAAACATCATTTCCTATTTTTTCCACTTTATGCTCACCCATCTTCATCAATGGCATTTCATCTGCCTGATAAAGTGTAAAGGCCATATTTCTGTGGCAAAGTTCTTCATTCATAAACCTTGGCGGAATTCTTCCTCTGGTTTTTTTCCAGCGGCCTCCCATCTCAACTTTTCCATACTCAGGATGGTTAAACTCTTTCCAGTCAACATACTCATCCCCGAATTCAAGATGATCATCAAAAAAGAAATCTCCCTTTTGATCTGAAATCGGACTATTCGGATCCTGGGTTTGTTCCTGTAGTTCAGGGCTGGTATAATATTGCCTTCCATTCCACAATTCATTTGAGAACGAAATCATTCCAAGGCCATCATTTGTCCAGTCAATGAACCCTCCATGCACAGTATACAAACCACTCCAGATTAC
>JABMQB010000017.1 GCA_013203525.1 Mariniphaga sp. | reverse complement strand
GGAGAGGGTGTTCTCTATGAAACTCTTAATATTGCTTCAAAATGGAAATTGCCAATTTTAATTATAGTTGAAAACAATAGGTATGCACAAAGTACAAAAATTGAGGACACATTAGCTGGAAAAATTTCTGATAGGTTTACTGCTTTTGGTATTGAAACAAAAGAAATTGAAACATTTAATGTTTCTGAGGTGTCTAAAATTAGTTTTGATCAAATAAAAAAAGTAAGAAAAACAAAGGAACCACAATGTTTAGTAATAAATACATATAGGTTTGTTTCACATAGCAAGAGCGATGATGGTAGAGATCAAAATGAGATTGACGAATGGAAAGTTAATGATCCGCTAATAATTGCTGCAAATAAACTTGGCTCTAACATTGTTAATGAAATTATAATTGAAGTAAGAGATTTCATTTCATCTGAAATAAATAAAGCACTAGAAGCAGAGTTGGCAGAATGAAATTTGTTCATTCTTTAAATCAAGCATTAGAAAGATTATTAAAAAACCACGATGAAGTTGTTCTTTATGGTGAAGACTTGCGTGATCCCTATGGCGGTGCTTTTAAGGTAACAAAAGGATTGTCAACTACCTATCCTGGAAGGGTTTTGTCTACCCCTATTAGTGAAGCAGCAATTATAGGCATGGCTGGTGGTATGGCTATTGGCGGTCTTCGCCCCATAGTAGAAATTATGTTTGGTGATTTCATTATGTTGGGTGCTGACCAACTATTAAACCATTTGTTAAAGTATGAATGGATGTATAATAATAAAGTAGAAGTACCTGTAACTATTCGTGCAAGTATGGGAGGTCGTCGAGGGTATGGACCAACACACAGCCAAAGTCTTGAACCTATTTTGGCAAGCCTACCAGGAATTAAAATAGTATCACCTACATATTTTCATAATCCGGGTAAATTACTTGAGTATACAGTTCTGAATGAATTTGGCGTCAAAGTATTTTGTGAATATAAAATGAATTACCCTAGGGAGTTAGTAAACCAAAGAAACGGCCAAGATGGTATTTCAGTAAAATATACTGATGGAAATTATCCTACTGTTTCCATTTCTAATTCTGAATTTGATGAGCCGGAAATATTGATTATTTCACATGGTGGGAATGCGATATTAATTGAAGAATTGCTTTTAGATTTATTGTTAGAATATGAACTTTCAGTCCAAGCTAATTTTCCATCTTTAATTAAGCCCTGTAATTTTAGTGAACTATTTCAAGGTATTGATAATGCTAAAATGGTTATTTTGATTGAAGAATCACCAAAGAGTTATGGATGGAGTAGTGAAATTGTATCCTACATGGCAGAAGCTGGCGTAGCAGATGGAAAAAAAATTGTTCGTATTGGTGCAGAAGAAACGCCAATTCCGTCTTCGACTTTGCTTGAGAAAAAAGTATTGCCGAGTATTGATAAAATTATTTTTGTAATAAAAAAAGAAGGTTTGATCTAGTCAATGTCAAAAGTAAACAAATATTTTTTACCAACTGAAGATGTTAATGATGAAAAAGCAATAATAGCAGAATTATACTATGTATCTGGTGATGAAGTTAAAAAAGGTGATATAATTTATTCTTTTGAAACAACTAAAGCAGTTATCGATGTTGAAGCAGAAACTGAAGGGTTTATTAATTATTTTGTGTCAGCGGGAGATGAAGCAAATATTGGTTCGATTGTTTGTGAAATATCGAAAGAAAAAACAGAGATTACTTACAAACAAGAAGCTAAAAAAAAGAAAAATGAAATAAAAATAAATCCTACTAAAAAGGCTATTTCATTAGCTAAAAGACATGGTCTTGTTATTGAGCATCTTGGATTAAATGGTATTGTCAAAGAAAAAGATATAAGACCTTTTATTAAGGCTAATGACCCAGAAAAAGTGATTGGTCGATGCCTATTATTGAATAGAAAAGATAAATTTATTAAATATCTACTTGAAGATAAATTATTTAGAGACTTGTCATCAAAAGAAAAAACAGAATTATATAAACAAAATGGATTCATAATTGGAGAGAATGTTGAAGTCGGTAAAGGCGCAGTATTGATAGGTAACAAAATTGAGATAGAAGATAATGTAACAATTGGTGAATACACCTATATTGAATCACCGGAAATCCATATTGGAAAAAATACAACTATTGGGAATCATTGTGAGTTTGTTGGCGGTAGTATTCAAATTGGTGAATCAAATAAAATCTCAAATAAGATTAATGTAGATATTTCAGGAGGGCGGTTTCCGGATTCTACTTTAATCACAGGCAGAGGTTGTCTAATTGCTTCCGAATCTTATTTAAATATTTGTAGGCAAGTTACGATAGGTGAGAACGTAGCTTTAAGTCCAAGGTCTATGATTTATACTCATAGTTATTGGCAAAGTGTTTTAGATGGATATAGTTCAACATTTGGTCCTGTAAAAATTGATAATAACTCATGGCTGGGTTCAATGTCGCAAATATTACCAAATGTAGTTGTTAATGAAGGTTCAATTATCGTAAGTAATTCATTAGTAATAAACAATGTGAAACCTTTTACAATGGTTGGGGGTGTTCCAGCTGTGATAATTAAGGACAAACTAAAAAAAGGCCATAGTAATATCATAAAGATAAAAATACTTAAAGGTTTATTTGCTGAATTAAGTGATTGGTTATACTCACAACATTGTGAAGTGAAAAAAACAAAAGCCGATATTATTCAAATTAATACCGGGGGAAACCAAAAGTCTTGTATGCTTTTGGAAAAAGGTGTAGAATATTTGAAAAAAAATGATGGTGTAGATATTGTTGTTTCACTTGAAATAAATGACGACTTGCCAGAGTTTGTAAAAACAACCTTCGATATTAAGAAAGAAATAGTTGTTGGAGAATTAGGGGTGATTGAATCACTTATTTTGGGTTT
>JABMQB010000154.1 GCA_013203525.1 Mariniphaga sp. | reverse complement strand
GGAACTAAATAAACAGGAAAATATTACGTTTATATTTTCGACACACGACCAAAGGGTTGTAAATAAAGCCAGGCGGGTAATTACCCTTGAAGATGGCAAGGTTATAAGCGATATTAACAAAACCTAAAAATGAGGATTCAGGCAGGTATATATGGATTAATTCTTTTACTGGTTGTAATAGCTGTTAAAGCCAATTCGGCAAATCCGGTTTCAGCCTGGAAAACAAACGAATTAAATACAGCAGCTAATATCCAATACCTATCTGCATTTGAAAAAGAAGTCATCCTCGAAATAAACAAACTTCGCTCAAACCCAACCCAGTACGCCAGAGAGTATATTGAACCTTTGAAAAATTATTATAACGGACGAAAATTTTATTATCCAGATGATTTACCGTTAATGACAAAAGAGGGTGTTTACGCTTTAACCGAATGTGTACGATTTCTTACATCTGCACAAGCTGTTCCGATTCTGAATCCAAACAATGGATTAACAAAAGCCGCAATCGACCATGTTGGCGATCAATCGAAATCGGGTGACACCGGTCATAAAGGCCGCGACAGATCAGGATTCAGGGATCGGATTGAACGCTATGGAGATTGGTCGGTAAGGATTGCTGAAAACATTGCTTATGGTGGAATTACACCTCAACAGGTTGTAATTTACCTCCTGATCGATGATGGGATACCCTCGCGGGGGCACCGGACAAATTTCCTTAATAAAGACTTTAGATTAGTTGGAGTGGCAGAAGGTACCCACCCATACTACAAAAATATGTGTGTCATGGAATTTGCAGGAAAATTCCAAAACTTAATCTCAAAATGAAACCAAAAAATTCAGATTTCAAATCTGAGAAAAAACAAATCAATCAGGCTTCTAAACAAAAAAATCAGCCAATAGCTACTGATAGAAAAGAAGAATATACAAATGACCTGGGTTTTGATATTAATAAACCAAACCATTCCTATAAAATATTAAAATCGTTTTGGTTATTTCTTTCTTCATTCCTTTTACTCATTTCTCTTAATTCTTATTCACAGTCTGATTTGATGTTTAACGGGTATGTAAAGTTCTTATCAATGTATTATCATCCCGAAACTGAAATACCCGGCATTGATGCAAACCACCTGGGTTATGGACTTATGCATAACCGTTTAAATTTCAAATGGTTTGCCAGCGATAAATTCACCGCAAATATTGAAGTAAGAAACAGGGTGTTTCTTGGCCAGATTGTTAAAGAATTTCCCGATTATAAAGATTTTGTCGATATTGATAATGGTTATTTCAATTTATCACATGTTGTAGCTTCTGCCGATAATTGGTTTTTGCACACTATTATTGACCGAGCCTGGATTGATTATACAAATGGCAAATGGCAATTCAGAGTTGGAAGGCAACGAATTAACTGGGGAATCAATATGGTTTGGAATCCAAATGATATTTTTAATTCATTTTCATATTTCGATTTTGACTATGAAGAACGCCCCGGAACCGATGCGGTAAAAATTCAATATTATACTGGCGTTACTTCATCTGCCGAATTGGTTTACAAAATAGGGGAAGATGCCAATCATATGGCTCTGGCTGGTATGTACCGCTTTTCGAAATGGAATTACGATTTCCAGTTTTTAGGAGGATGGGTAGGATCCGATTATGTTATTGGTGGCGGATGGTCTGGTGATATTAAAGGTGGAGGATTCCGTGGTGAAGTTTCGTATTTTACTCCCCGGGAAGAAGAAAGCGGAAGCCAGAAAGCACTGGTTGCATCGGTCTCAGGTGATTATACTTTTAAAAACAGCATCTACCTGCATACAGGAGTACTATTTAACAGCCATGGTACAACTAGAAATGCCGGGGGACGTTCATTCTTTGATCAAAACCTATCAGCTAAAATGCTTTCATTTGCGCAATACTCTTTATTTGGGCAAATCTCGTTTCCATTTACTCCTCTTTTCTCAGGAAACTTATCAGGAATGTTAAATCCATCCGATGGTTCATTTTATTTTGGTCCTGCTCTCTCCTATTCTCTTGGCGATAACCTCGAACTAATGGCTACCGGACAACTATTTATGGGAAATGAAGGAACCGAATTTGGCGAAATGGGGCAAGCAATTTTTGGAAGGTTAAAATGGGCATTTTAAAAGAAACCGTATAATGAACCAAAGAAAAAATGGTTCATGTTTTAACGGAACTGTTTTTTATCAGATTAATACATTAAACCATTTGTACCAACTTGAAATTGATTCAACAAAAAAAGAGTGGGAAACTATTTACATGTTGCCAGAGTTTAAATCAATAACACTGATGAGGTGGATACGTAAAGGAATAAATGAAAATGATGATTCATTTATTTTACTAAAATAACTAAAAAGGTACTCTTTAAAATAAGAGTACCTTTTTTGGTTAGTGTATTATGAGCAAATCAATTTCAAAAAACAAAAAAACTTTAATAAATTTGATAAAAATTAAAATCAGCTTATCAATGTTTAAATATCTTTCTATTCTTATCAGTTTAACACTAGGAATGCACTCAGTTATAAGTGCTCAAATAATTTCTTCTGAGCGTAGAATAGAATGGACACCTGGAATTCCGGGCGGTATTCCTGAAATAAATTCACCCATTGTAAATATTCTCGATTATGGAGCTGATTCAAGTGGTGTTAACAATAGCCGAAATGCAATAGTTGCAGCAATGAATGCCCTGCCTTCATCAGGGGGAGTTGTACATATGCCAGCAGGCACATACCGAATTGGATCAAAAATTTCGATTGGTAAAAACAAAGTGGTTTTCCGCGGTGATGGCAATAAAACAAAACTGTTAATGGACTTTAGCGGAGACAGTTTTGAAATAATAACTTATATGCGCGGAACCTGGCAAAATTTAATAAGCGGCTTCCAAAAAGACTCAATAACAGTAACTGTCGCTGATGGAACAAAATTTATTGTCGGGCAGTTTGCTGAAATTGAACAGGAAAATGATCCCGACATTATGTATACCGATCCTGAATGGAATCAATCATGGTCAGAAAATTCGGTAGGGCAATTATTTGAAGTTGAAAGTGTTGATGGAAATAAGGTAACATTCAAACTACCAATTCATTTCAATTTTTCATCTGAGCTAAATGTAAGGATACGGCCACAGGGATTTGTTAAAAATGTGGGATTTGAAAATTTTTACATCGAAAAGCTAAAAGCTGGCG
This sequence comes from Mariniphaga sp., assembly GCA_013203525.1. Taxonomy (GTDB): domain Bacteria; phylum Bacteroidota; class Bacteroidia; order Bacteroidales; family Prolixibacteraceae; genus JABMQB01. The sequence continues at coordinate 91 of JABMQB010000154.1, read as the reverse complement.
ATCATACCTTCATTTTCAAAAATACTGCTTACTGCTGGATTAAAAATGTTGAAAGTTATCATACCCGAAGGTCACATGTTCACAACACATC
>JABMQB010000153.1 GCA_013203525.1 Mariniphaga sp. | reverse complement strand
TAGTCATTCATTTGATATGTATCACTGATTTTATTATCTACCATAACATTTTCGGTCATGAACCCAGTATAATCGCCATAGACCTCACAGGAAGAGAAGAAGATCAATTTAAAGCCCATCTTCTCCTGAAATCGGAGCACATGTTTAGTCCCAACATTATTTGTCTGCCAGAGGTTTTCATAATATGCTTCGCCGTTCCATCTCCCATATTCAGCGGCAAGATGATAAACGAAATCGAAGGGTCCTAATTCTTCAAACACATATTGTAACTGACGGTAGTTACGGACATCTGCCCGGATATAATCTTCTCGTTCAGTATTGTATAAATCTGCAGCAATTACCCTATGCCCACGAGCCCGTAGCTCATTACAAAGGTTCGTTCCAATGTTTCCGGCACCACCAGTTACTAGAATGCTTTTATTATTGTTCATTTAATGTTTCCTTAGGTTCATGTTTAATAAATTGATTATCATACATCCACTTTGCAGTTTCATACACAGATTTATTTAAGTCATATGGAAGATTGCCACACACATCCTTAGTGTTTTGCATGGGATAGACACCACCAGTAAGCATGTTATGTAGTCTGAATGTTGTTAATAGAGGGTCAATCCTAAAAACTTTTTTAATAACATCACCTATATATCCAATTATTCTCAACAACCAAAGTGGGGCTGTTTTAATTGGTTTTGAATTCAGTGTTTTTTGGATAGTATTTGCCCACATCCTAGTAGAATACCAAGGATAGTCAGCAATGTAAAATTTCACCTTTGAGTTATTCAACCTATGGCGCATGTCATCTTGCTTCTTCTCGTCTCGACTGAAAATGCGGATCTCTTTGATATCGCTATCTAAAAAACGATTAAGGACTGCATTACCAAATGAGCCAGTTCCACCTGTTATTAAAAGTATTTTGTTTTTAAACATAGAGCCTCTATAACTTTAACTCATATAAATTCAAATAATCCCGGTAGCGCTCAACTTTATCGTATAATTTCTCAGCCCGCTCCCTGCAGGCAATACCATAACTGCTTTTCCCTTTGGCTTTAATTGTATTAATGGCATGTATCAAGTCTTGTATGTCTCCTTTCTGAACAATAAACCCTGTTTCGGGAGTTATTAGTTCGGGGTTTGCTGTGCAATTGTAAACTATGCTGGGAGTACCACAGGCAAAGCCTTCAACGGTGGTTAATCCAAATGTTTCCTCGGCAGATAAATTGAGTATGATGTTGGCAGCTGAATAGAGTTTAGCCAATTCCGAAATGTTTTCTGTACGGGCTATTCCTATAATCGTTGGAGGCAATGTTTTTAATTGAGCTGTTGAAAGTCCTACCAGAACGATAATAATATCATTAGTTAAGGTTTTACTTAACTTCATGTAATCTTCAAGTCCTTTTCGTTCAGACCATGTAGTCGCAACACCCATCAACATGAATCGATTACCGATTCCATATTTTCCCCGAACTTCTTCTGTGTTGTTTTGTAGTGAAAACATATCAAGATCAACGCCATTATTGATGACCCGTATTGGATATTTTGACAGGAATGACTGTTTAACAATGCCACCTAACCAACTCGAAACGGGCACAATGGTTAGGTTCCTGACGGAAGTGAATAATTGCTTTTTTAGGTTGTAGTTTTTTGGGGAACGGTCAAATAAAATTGAGCTAGGGTACGATGTTTTCTGTGGGCAATCATAGCATAGTGTTTTCCATTTTTCACATCCGGCAAAGTCAAAGTGAGAGCAATGTCCAGTCATGGGCCAACAATCATGTAATGTCCAAACGACAGGCAAATCCGCTTTGCTCAAATAATTAAACAGTAACTCGATGTTGAGATAATACCCATGCAGGTTATGCAAATGAATAATATCGGGTTTTATTTGTTCAATTTGCCGAACAATAATTTCCGTTGCTATTTTCGACCCCAAGCCATGACGGTCGAACAGGCGTGTTTGGATGCCATGCATTTTAATATCCCAATCAGTTCCAATCCTGATTAATTTCGATTTGCTGGAGCGTTCATTTCGTCCATAGGCAATATAGCTTTCCCAACCATTATTCAGGGCAGTTTGCCCGATTTCTTCGGCAATTCGGCCAGTGGAGCCGGAGTTAACAACGGAGTTGATTTGGAGAAGGTTTTTCATTTTGTGAAAATTATTTCTTATGAACAGATAAAAAATAATTTATATGACTTTTGGGCCAAAAAGCCTCAATATGCCTTCGATTGATAACCGTATCATTCATTGAAAAGTATTGTTTATAATTGGTGCCACTAAAAATATACTTGTGGTATTTTAATGCGCAGTTCAGGGCTTCTTCCGGAAAATGTTGCAATTGCCCAAAAGTCCAAGCAAAATAAATGCAATTATAATTCAGCTTTTCTTCCAGTATCCTTTTGTTTTCGAGTATTTGATATTCTATTTCACTTTCGGCTAACTCAAACAGATTTGCATGGTCGAGTGTGTGAGAGCCAATAACATGTCCCCTCTTATGTAATTCCTTTACCTGTTTCCAGGTCATGGGTTTTTTAGTCCAGGTTTTTATGCGGTTGTGAAATTGTTGCTGATATTTTTCATTGGATTCAATGTAATTGGTATTTATAAAAAAAGTTGCGTAGCAATTGTACTTTTCGAGCAAAGGTGCAATGGTTGTATAGCATTCCTCAAAACCATCATCGAAAGTTAAAGCAACCAAACATTCCTTTTGCTGAAATTGCCGTTTAGCAATTAACTGTGTGGCTTCCTGAATAGTAATTAATTTGCAATGTTTGCTCAGGTATTTTACAAATCCTTCAAAAATCAACCAGTCGCTTTCTTCGGAAAAGTCTGGTGTTACGTAATGCGAGTTTAGAATGTGAACGCCAGGGTTAGGTTTTTTAAAAGTACCAAATAAGCTAAGGTAAAAACTTCGAAGGATGTGTCTCATATTAAAATGTATCTATATCCAAAAAAGAAATACCCAATTTACTATTTAAAATATCTTTTTCATTGCCAAGTGTTTTTGTCCCAAAATTCAAATTATAATTTAACGGATTAGGCAGGAAGAAATATCTTAAATAAAATTTATAGTATGGGTGAGTATTAAAAATATATGTATAGGAGATGTGAGGTTTTTCCTTTTTATTTAACATTTTCATTGCCGTATAAAACTCAGGATATTTTCCATTTTTTAAAAAGAATTCTCCGATAATTAATTC
>JABMQB010000152.1 GCA_013203525.1 Mariniphaga sp. | reverse complement strand
TTCCTATGCAGGCAAATATTTTCATATCTTATGGAATAATAAACGTTAAAACCTCCGATTTTGATTCCTTATTAACAGTCGGGTAGGTTTTCACACCCGTATATGGATTCAGGTACCCCGGGTCGCTGTAATTACAAACATAAGCAGCCAGATAAAAGGTTTGTCCGCTTTTAACCGGAAGGGAATAAAAATCATTTACAACGATTAGTTGCCTTTCAAATCCATTCCGTTTTAATCCAAACCCATTAAGTGAAAATAAATAATTTTTGCTGTTAACCTGGTCATTTTTTCCGATAAACACCCGGGTAGGAGGCATTTCCCAGTTCCAGATGAGGTTGGTTGTAATTGCAATACTAGTGTTTGAGAAACCTGTTAGTTGACGTTGGTCTATGATTTCATACAATACAGGCATATTTAGACTGTCAAATCGTTCATATAATTCCACTCTGCCTGTCCAAACCGTATCGCTGCCAAAAAGTTGGATCCCGAATTGTTTACAGGTTCCGTACTCTTCCTTGGCATATTCCAGTTCATAGGTACCGTTTCCCAGATTACTGATCATAAAATAACCATCCACATCCTCGGTGATTGTATTTTCTTTACCATACGGACCAATAGCAATGACCTCCACATTTATTCCATGGTTCCACTTGTCGGTAGCATATCCCCAAATTGCACTGTTGATTGTTACAGGCACTGGTTCATCTTCACAGCTGACCAGTAGTAAGATACAGGTCAGTATAGCCAGCTTAATCCGGGAATACAAATGAGTATACTTCTGTTTCATCGCCAATATTCGGATTAATAGTTTTTTTATCATTAATATCGAAATAAGTACTGATCCCGGATAAGCGGTAAACTTCTGAAAACTGGTATATATAATAGTCATCCGGGTAAATAAAAGAAACTTTGGTATTGATTGCTGCTTTATAGTAAACCGTACTTCCGGGATTAAACGGCAATCCGGATGCTCTCCATTTATGCCAGTTAGGACCGTTAACTCCGATTTTAAAATCAGCATTGTATTTTTGTGAATCTTCAGTGAAATCAGCATTGTTGGAAAAATATAGCCGCAAATTTATATATTGAGGCGCTGGTCCTTTTGAAAACTGGAATTCAGCATAGGCTGTATCTTTGTTTAAAACAAGGTTTGATATTTCGGTTGTTGGCATTTCATATATAAAATATACCCTGTTATTATTTAGTCCGAGTAATGTTGCCTGTCCGCCAAGATGCTGGATGCTAAATTGTTTTAAAATACCGTATCCTTTTTTTTCAAAATGGATCTCATAAGTTCCGGTTAACAAGTTTTTAAGGTGAAACCGCCCTGATTCATCTGAAGAAGCAGAATAATTATCCCCTTTTCCAAAGACTGTAATTTTAACACCTTCATGGTTTTGATGAAGGTTGCCAAATTCATCGAAGGTAAAAACATACCCGACCATATCGCCTTTAAGCGAAGGAATAATTTCATCAGAACAACCGGAAATAATACATATTAGAAGTAGAAAGGTTAATATATTGTTCAATAGTTTCACATAGTAAAGTTATACATTGCTTTTTTATTGGTTTGTTAAAATGATTGTATTTTAGAACATGTTTTAAACAAATGTGTAAAACCATTTAGTAAGTCTATTCATTTGGCTATTCACTGAAAATCATAATTGCCATCCAGGAAGCCCCGTTAACTGCAATATTATCGCGATCAGGAATGAAAAGGAAAGCCTGATTGTATCCCACTAATTAATTAGGAACGAGGTTTATTTAATAAAAAATCATAGCTTTCAATATAATGAATGCCTACTTATTCAGTTTCAAGGTCGTTCATCATTTCCTGAACAATTTTTGTTACACTTCGGAAATCTATTTTACCTGTACCCATCATTGGTAATTCTTCAATAACAAGGAATTGTTTTGGCAGGGCTATATTAGGAAGTTCTTCCCCCATTTTCTTGAGTATATCTGCTTTATCTATTTCTTTTGTAACAGTTGCTATTATTGAAGCTCCTTTTATTTCATCAGCTATTTCCACAATACAACATGAAACTCCTTCGGGAAGGAATTGTTCCAGTACATTCTCAACATTCACAAGCGATACCATTTCGCCACCTATTTTTACAAACCTTTTAAACCTTCCAGAATGCCATAAATAGCCATCTTCATCAAAGTATCCCATATCTCCGGTATTATACCATCCATCCTTCATACATTCAGCTGTAAGCTCAGGATCACCATAATACCCTTTCATAATTGAATCTCCCTTTGCCATTATTTTACCAACCTCTTTTGGTTTGCAATCTTTACCAGTTTCAAAATTTTCAATTCGAACCTCAACATTTGGAATTAATTTGCCAATACTACCGGGCCTGTTATTTTCAATTGAATTTACTGAAATAACCGGCGATGTTTCTGTTGCACCATATCCTTCAAGCAAGGTAACCCCATGTTTTTTCATATATCCTTCCCGAAGGGCATCCGGGCATTTGTCGGCACCAGCAACCATTAATCTGAGGCTTTTAAAATCACCAGGTTCCGATTTTTGTAAGTAACCCCAGAAAAAACTGGGAGTCCCAACCATAATAGTTGGTCTTTCATCGCGGGCAATATTGCTAACCGTTTGGAAATCCAATGGATTTGCATATGTAACCATAGTCATTCCATAGTAAAACGACACCCAAAGATTTACTGTTAACCCAAAAATATGGAAGAATACAAGGTTGGCCAGAATTATATCTTCTTCACTAATCTTAACATAGTCTCCAAAGTTTTTAATATTCGATGCTAAATTCTTGTGTGTTAATTGAACAGCTTTTGGGTCTTTTTCGCTACCACTGGTAAACAGAATTGCAGCCGTATCATTTTCATCTCCTTTATGAATACCATTAAGTATCATATTAACCGGGAGTTTTGTTTTTAATGCTGCTTTTATTTTATCTCCTGTCGAAACACTTTCCATTATTTCTTCAATTAAAACCATGCCTTCTGTAACCGGGCAATTTATTTTTTCAAGAAGAGCTTTTGAGGTTATAATTGTTTTGAATTTGCATTTAGCTTGCGCATATTTTGCATTTTTTTCGGCTCCGGTCGAATAGTTGATCAAAACCGGAATCCTGCCACTCATTAAAGCCGCAACTGTTGCCAGTGCACAACCAGCCGACGTTGGAATCATAATTCCGATAAATCCTTTATCATATTTTTTGAATTTTGAAGTCAGGATAAGTGCACCGATAAGTGCTCGTGAATAGCTTACTGAAGTTCCCCTGGTTTTGTCAATAATTGCAAGCTTTTTGGAAAGCCTTTTTGCGTTACGCACAAATTGCTGGTGTAGTAACATAATTTTTAGAATTAGTTAAAGTTTAGTTTTTTGGATAAGCAATATAATAAAATATGAATAACTTAATGCTTGTCAATATTATAGGGGTAAGATCATTTGTTTTACCCAATTTTAATTTCTAGCATTGTAACCATCTGTGGATAATTGAATTAAAAAAAATATTTAGACTTTTTTTTTAAATTGAAGTTTATGATTATATCAAGTTATTGATTAGATTTTCCAAATACTTTTTGAATTTTAGACTGTTTTTTTCGTAAAAATTAGAAAAACTAAAATTTCAGTCATAGTCCTCAGTATAGAGG
>JABMQB010000151.1 GCA_013203525.1 Mariniphaga sp. | reverse complement strand
TAAGAAGGTAGCCGTAATAGCTGCCATGCGAAAATTGCTCCTGATTGCTCATGCGGTCTACAAGAATAAGACGGTCTATGTTCCGGGGTAAATGGTAAGTGGATTAAAAATTAAATATCGTTTTAGGGAGAGTTGCGATTGACTTTCAAGACAGTATCTGACCCCATCGTTTTTACAGTTTTTTCGCAATTTTTTTTAATTCAATTATTAGAAGGGTTCTAATTTCTTCACTTAATTTCGGGTTTCTTCCTAAACGATTTATAAGTATAGTAAATGAGTCTTTATTTGAAGATTGGGCTATCTGAAATATAGCGGTGCCCTGATAATTTTTTTTTGAAGAGTAAAGTTTTAATGATGGTAATAATTTTCCTAACTCTTTGACTTTCTTTTTATCTCCCCCTTCCATGGCCCTATCCAGTTTTTTATCTAAGAGATATATTTTAACATTTGGAATTATATCAAAATAAATAAAACCTTTTTGTGCCGCAAGCGTTAAACAAGCAGTGATGAAACCCAATATTGGACCAGCTAATATAGATATGCTATGTGTTGGTTGTGTCATTTAATTATTACCACCTTTTTAAAATTCACTAATCTAATTTTTTATATTTTTTAATTTAATCATTTCCATAACCTGACGCTTTACATCAATAGGAAGTGTACCCGATTTTTCTATTTTTTTTACAAATTTTCTTCTGCTAATTAAATTATTTATTATGTTTGGTGTTTGCGCCATCGTTAAAATCAAAATTGGAATATCTAGTTTTAACTCATCAATTATAAAATCAAAAAGCAAAACACCGTTTTTTGTAGCATCATCATTTGTTTCAATATTTTTCAAATCCGGATCTACTAGTGTGCTTTCTGAATAAGGAATTATAAGGTCTAAAACAATCATACAAAATTCACTTTCGTTTTTTAAAAGAGTCTTTGCTTCAATATAGGAACGAGCCGGGATTACTGAAAATCCTTTTTTCTCTACTTTTTTAAATAAGCCTTTCAAATGATAATAATCATCCTCTACCCAAAGTATTTTTTTAAATTGATTTAATTTTTTCTCTTTTTTCATAAAACACCTCTAATTATTTTCGTTTGGTAATAATACTGGTAATATGATAGTAAAAATTGTCAAGTATACACTGTCATATAACAGTTTGCTTTCTACTTTAATATTTCCTTTATGAATGTCTTCAATTACTCTTTTTGCAAATGGAAGACCAAACCCTGATCCCATTCGATTTCTATCCCTTGCAAGCTTGCCTCGCCATCTTGGTTTCCATATCAATCCCTTTTCTATCTCGGATTCCTCAATTCCAATTCCATAATTTGAAATTTCTATTTCATATTTTTGATTACTAGCTAATCTGCAAATTACTTCTACATATCGCTTATTTCCATATTTTTCAGTTCTATATGAATATTTAATTGCATTATTTAAAATATTTTTAAATGCAAGAGAAAGTTCATTTTGTACCATATTTACTTTCGGAATATACAAATTTCGCTTATAAAATTTAGAATCATTTAATTCTGCAGGAATTATAGATATTTTATTTTCATTTGCTTCGATATATATACGAATATCACATCCTTTCTCAGAAGCTTCTCCTAAAAACATTTCACATGATTCTCTTAAAGGAATAAGCAATGAACACTTAATTAATCTTGGATTTGGTTGATCGGTAATTTTTTCTGCTCCATGCAATATGCTCTGTGTTACTAAGTGAAGGGTTTGAACTTCATAAAAAAAGTGAAGTGCTTCATCATGTGCTCTCTGATTAGAAACTACTTCATCTCGTAAATTTGCTGCATCTATTAATAGAGAATTAACTGGTAAAGATAAACTATGTGCAGTTGATGTTAAAAATGCAACTTTCCTTTTTTCTTCTTTCCCAAGATTGTAGATATACATTAATAAATCAATATCTTTTACAAAATTATCACTCAATAATTCCATAAAATTCCGGCCTATAGCAGAACACTGTAAACAAAAATTATTATTAGAATTGTATTTGCACTTATGTTCCCTAGCTGCTAATACAAGGATTAAATATCGATTTGCTTTTGTAAGCATACGAATTACATATCCTAAAGAAATTTCATAAAATATTATTTTATTTGAGAATGCTTTATACAGTTGAGACTTGTTAATCATTCTAATTAGAATCGGTCCAACCTGTTTGGGTGTTATTTTATTAAATTCTTCATCTGTTATTTTCGTAGTGATATTTCGGTCTACCTCGCCTTGACCAGCTATAAACTTATACATTTCTGATTTTGGTAATGTTTCGTTTAAAATAGCAATACTGTCAAAGCATTCAAGATAATTTAAAATCCTTGATAATATTTTTTCAATATTTTCCCAAAGTATTGTTTCATTTTCAATTTTAGCATTAGATATATTTTTAATTTTAGCACTAATTTCTTCAAAAAAAATATGTGATCGTAGATTGCTCATATCTGAATATTTTTTCTCAGCGATATTTATTAACTCTCCTGCTTTTTGATTTAATTTTTTTAAGTTTCTATTTATTTCTCCAATATTAATTTTTCTAATTTCTTCTCCTTTGTTAATAAGATCATTCAAATATTCGTAATTCAAGTTTAGATCTTCTGAAGCATTTCTAATATTTTTACTCAAATCTATGTTTGATTGAAAATCATCAAATCTTTTTCCCCCACTTAAAAGTATTCCAACAATTTCTCTATGAAAAATTATTGGAACAATATAATATACTAAATGGCACCAACAAAATTTCCATTTTGATTTATATGGAGGGTTTTCTAAATATTGTCGTATGATTTCAATTAAATAGTTTTTACATTTTTTAACACCTAAATTTTTTTTACAAATGAATTCACAAAACTTGCTGGGATTTCCCATATAATAAGAATTATCGTTTCCTTGATTATATTCAACTGAGATATAAAATTCAAAACCATTGTTTTCTGATTTTTGGACACTAATAAATTGAATCGATTCTTTATGAACTTTAAAATATTCAAACAATATGCCATAGAATTCTTCCTTTTCTACTAATGACATTATAGAATCCAAATTAATAGGTTTAATAAGGTCATTAAAATATGATACTATCCAATAATCATCATCTTTTTTAAAAAAATATTTAGGTTTCCAGCTATCTACAGTTCGATAAAAAGTCAATGCATTGTTTCTGCTTTTAAATATTTTATAATAGTAGGGAGCATGGCATTTTGGGTTAGGGCATTGGGATATTGAGTTACCGATATGACCGATTTCAAAATTTGTACTGCATGAGTTACAATAAAGTTTCATAATTACCTCAAATTATCTTTTAGAAAATATTTTGTATTATAGAATTAAGCTTTGAGATTCAAGAAAAAAGTTATTTCCTTAAATGTGACCGGGAATGCTTCTTTGTCACCCCTTTTACTTTCACAACCATTACCAATTAATTATAAATTAACTATCTGCTAAATGAATTAATTTGATTTTTTAAGTTGAAAACCAAATTGTTTCCATTGTGCTTTTAATATTTTAGGAAATTCTTCTTTATCAAAAAAATATTTCTACTAAATAGAAAGACAGAGTAATGAAATAATATACTCATTTCTTTACTCTGTCTTTCTACCTGAAAGATTCTTCCTAAGAAATCAGGAAATAATTCTTTATTAGCAAACTCTGTAAGGGTCTTCCTAAAAATCAGGAATTGCCCCGTCTGTGCTTTTCAATATAAAGCTGGCCAGAGTTCTGTCCGGTAAC
>JABMQB010000150.1 GCA_013203525.1 Mariniphaga sp. | reverse complement strand
TCGTCTTGCCTCATGAGTAAATCATACCCTAATCAAAGAACTGCCTCATGAGTAATCTTACCATGTAATTTAGTTTTAAATTTTTCTTCTACCAATAATTCTGCTTTCAACCAATCATAATCAAAAGATAATACTGAACATAGCACGTTATCACCCTCTTTAATACCCAATATCTTAAGGGCGAGGTGCAGGGCTGCCGTGCCGCTGGTAAGAGCTGCGGCATTATCTAAACCAATATATTTCGCCGTCTCTTCTTCAAATTTATCAACCTGGGGACCCAAGGGTGCGATCCAGTTGGAATCGAATGCTTCAATCAGTAGTTCTTTCTCTGAAGCACTCATATAGGGGGGAGATAAAAAGATGTGATTATTCATCTAACAATATATTCCGTAATTCAGCTATGCTCGTCACGGTGAGCATTGGAGCGTGTTTAATGGACTCAGGTTTAAGATTACTATAAATACCATTTTCATACTTTACACGAATGGATTTCATTCCTGATTTATTTGGAAATATAAAATCTTTTTGGGGATTATCGGCTATATATACTGAATCTTCCGGATTTTCGCCTAAATCTTTAAGTACATTAATAAATGGTTTTGGAGAAGGCTTCCAGTTATCCCTACCTAGTGAGTCTGTAAACATCACAGAATCAAATAATTGCTTTATACCCAATGCTTCAAGTTTTTTCTGCTGAGTATCTAAATATCCGTCAGAAATTAATGCTGCTTTTTTTTCTTTTTTTAATAAACGAATAAGACTTTCAACACCCTCAACCAACCTGATATTTGGCTTATGGTCTCTATATACACTTATCAATTCCTCAACCGAAGCATTTAGACCATGAGTTTCTCCAATTAATAAATCAAATAATTTGCCTCTTTTACCAGCTGAAAATTCACCCCATAATAAATTGAACACTTGCTCCTCATTCGCATAATATTTCTGCTGGCAATAACTTGAGACAGCATGGAACCCACTTATTACATAATCACGCTCAAGAACTAGCGTGTCATCTAAATCAAATATTATTGTTTTTAATTCTAAGAAGGTCTTCTTCATTTAGAAAAAAGGTTTGGTCAGCCCTCGTCATATATAAATTTCTTTTATATTCACCCAATCCTGGCACATCACATTTAAGCCCAAGAAATTCTTTAATATACCATTCCGGGCTAGTTGCCCCGGCGGCTATACCCAGCGGTGCTCCGCCACCATATCGAGGATTAATCTCGATGAAATAGGGGGTGTTTTTTTTAATGATGCATTGAATTGTTATTGGACCAATAGCGCCCATCGACCCCGCAATTTTTATGCAAGAGTCCATTACCTCCTGGTTGAATACTGTTTTACCTTTAGATACTTCACCGGATCTAACTTCGATTCTTTGCCGTTGTATAATAGAAAGTACATTCCCCCCTAGCCCACATATAACATCACAGGTAATTTCATCACCTTCAATAAATTCTTGAATGATTGGATATTCTGTGTTTTCAATTAACTTTTCCAAGTGCTGTTTTGATATTGCCTTTTGAGCCCCAATAGATGCAGAACCTGTTCTCGGTTTTATAAAAACAGGGTATGTATTTTTATCCAAACCCATACTATCTGATGGAAGCCATGAACGAGGAGTATTTAACCCAAGTGAATTAAATAATTTATAGGTGTTCCATTTATCTTGCGCTAAGTCAACAAACTTTTTGTCAATCAACACTAATTTAGCCCCAGTATTTTCTATTTTATTTTTATTGCGAGCTAAAACTGGAATATCTGGGTCTATTAATGGAAAGATTAGGTCAATTTTATTAGATTTACAAATTTGAATAATTTGTGAAATATATTCAGGGGATTCAGTTCTGGATACAATAATACCTTTGTCGATTATTTGCATTGCCGATGCTAATGGGTCAATATCTGTACCAAAAATATTTCCATTTACACCATTGTTTCCTAAAGCTGTTTTCCATTCTTGTATCAGCTCGACACGTCGCCCAACGCTTGTAAATAAGATATTTATTTTTTTATTTTGATTCTGCATAACAATATAAATTCGCGCTTTGAAATGTCTTATTATCAAGTTTATCAAGCTTCTTTAACGGTCCTCTTATTATCGGAGGTAAAAAGTATATAATTATATTAATCAATCTTGTGAAAAATCCGCTACCATCTAATTCCCAAACCAAAAATCCAGAATTATTTAATAATTCTGTTAAACTTTTGACGCTAAAATGCTCATGCCACATCTTAGTTTTCTCAATATCACCAAATAAAGGATTGTTAGGGTTTTGAAAATAATTATAGAAATGTTTTTTTCCTTTTATTAAAGTGATAAAATATTTATGAAGAGTTGGAAAAATGAATTTCCAATTCCCTGTATCAAGAAATGATAGGATATATTTTTGGGGTACAGTGATTATTAAAATTCCGTTTGGTTTAAGCATAGTTTTCATATACGAAAGTGTTTTTTTTTGGTCTTGTATATGCTCCAAAACATCCAGCATTGTGATTGCATCATATTTATTTTCATTATTTCTTGAAAATGTTTTCATATCTTTTACTTGATACAATGTAATGCTTTTATATTTACCTTGTAAAACTTTGGAGTTCCTACAAAAAAACGGACACATTAAGAAGTCACGCTGCATTTTTCTTTAATTTGTTAATGTGATTCATTAAAAATTGTTCAGGAGACAAATTTCCAAGATATGAATGTTTT
>JABMQB010000149.1 GCA_013203525.1 Mariniphaga sp. | reverse complement strand
TTTATAATACTGTTTCTGAAAAAGAAAGAGGATTTCAAAGGTCGTTTGCTTTTAATTTGGTTACTGAAGCAGATCCTGTTGCAGAGCTTCTTTTAACAAATATTCAGAATAGAATAAATGTTGATTCAGTAATTCCGTCAATTCTGATTCAACAGTATGAGGATATTAAGCCTTTGGAAGATTATCTGAATAGAACTTATTTTGGTGGATATATTGGTGAGGAATACGACGTTCAAATAATTCATTGTTCAGATACAACTGAACTCGATATACAACCCGACAATATTATTGCACCATGTTTCCCATATTTTGAAGAAAAAATAAAGATTGAAGGATTGCAGTTGAAGGGCACTAATTTTTATTACATGGATAATATGAATGGGCTGATAACATATTTTGGTGAGCTAAACTATCCATTAATGTATGACTCGTTAGGAGTAAGTGTATTTATTGAATTGAATTCAAAAATAGTTTCAAAAGGTATCGGTTACCCTGAATTATTAATGGATAAATCGATGAAAAGGCCTGAAAATTACAAGCTGTTTCATTACGCAAAATATAACAATGGGCAATTGGGCGATCAACATGGCGACTTTTTATATAATAAATATATCACAGAAGATAGTTTGCTGGAAGAAGAGTTTGTTTATAAAAAATGGGATCGGCATGAACATATAATTTATCATACTGGGAATGAAAATTACGTTGTTGTAAGTAGGGGAATTTATGGTGTGATTGAATATTTGATTTCTTTCCCGTATATTTTTGTCTTTTACTTTTTATTAACCATTCTTTTTCTTTTTTCGGGAAGCCAGTATATCAGGCAAAAAAGTGTGGCCTTCGATTTTAAATTTAAGGTCCAGGCATCCATTATATCTATTGTGCTTCTTTCTTTGCTTATTGTAGCTATCGGCACTATTTTTTATAATATCGATACATATAAGGATAAACACAAGGAAGATTTAAATGAAAAAATGAAGTCGATTGCCGAAGAAATTGAGATGCGTAAAGAGAGAATTGAAGATTTAACGGATGATAACCTGAATTGGTTATTTCAAGAGCTTGCAAAACTTTCCAATGTCTTCAGGACCGATGTAAATGTATATGGAACCACTGGGGAATTGATTGCTACCTCGCGTCCTGAAATTTATGATAAAGGATTGGTTTCAACAAAGATGAATCCGGAGGCATATTATGAATTATTTCATATAAATCGTTTAAGCCATTTTCAGCCAGAAGACATTGGCGACCTTTCATATCTGTCGGCCTATCAGCCAATTTTTAACAATTATGGCGATTATCTTGGATTTATTAACCTTCCATATTTTACCAGGCAGGATAAATACAGGCAGGAAATAACAACATTTATTGTTGCATTTCTAAACCTGTATGTGATTTTTTTACTGGCAAGTATTATTGTTGCAGTTTTTATTTCAAATCAAATAACCAAACCATTGACATTGATACGTGAAAATTTGCGTAAAATGGAATTGGGGAAACGAAGCGAGCCAATTAATTATATTAGAGATGATGAAATTGGTAGCCTTGTTAAAGAATACAATAAAAAGGTTGATGAGCTTGCTGCAAGCGCTGAATTACTTGCCCGGTCGGAACGTGAATCGGCATGGCGTGAAATGGCTAAACAAATAGCTCATGAAATTAAAAATCCATTAACACCAATGAAACTGAATATCCAATACTTGCAACGGTTAAAGGGGGATTCAGTAATAATGGAGGGAGGTATCGAAAGAGTCTCAAAAGTATTAATTGAACAAATTGATACTTTATCAGCCATTGCAACAGAGTTTTCAAATTTTGCTAAAATCCCAACTGCAAGGAACCAGGTTTTTAACCTTTCAATCCAATTAAAAAAAGTGATTGATTTATTTGAAACCCATGATAGGGCGATCATTCATTTAAAAATTGATGAAGCCGAAGAAATCAATGTTAAGGCTGATCGTGAGCAATTTTCCAGGGCAATAATTAATCTTATAAAAAATGCTATACAGGCAATACCGATTAATCAGGAAGGAATAATCCATATCTCTTTGACTAAGAAAGAATATAGTGCATTAATTAAGGTTACTGATAATGGAGCGGGGATTGCTGAAG
>JABMQB010000148.1 GCA_013203525.1 Mariniphaga sp. | reverse complement strand
CGGGTTGATAACGATAAAAAAACCCTGGTATCATACGATGAGCAGGAAATTCCTTTTGATGTGCTAACTGTGGTTCCGGTTAATTTGGGTGATGAAATGATTGAACGAAGCGGACTGGGCGACGATATGAATTTTGTTCCAACTGATAAGGAAACTTTACAGTCGAAACAATTTGAAAATATTTTTGTATTAGGCGATGCATCAAATATTCCTACTTCAAAAGCTGGTTCGGTAGCACATTTTGCTGCTGAAATACTTTTTGAAAACCTGATGAATAAAATTGAAGACCGCCCAATGATGGCAAAATTTGATGGACATGCAAATTGTTATATCGAAACAGGATTTGGAAAAGGTGCTTTAATCGATTTTAATTATGATACTGAACCTCTTCCGGGAACCTTTCCATTACCAGGAATTGGTCCATTTGGGCTTCTTAAAAATACCAAAATAAACCACTATGGAAAAGTGATGTTCCGCTGGATATATTGGCATATTTTATTAAAGGGAAAAGAATTACCTGTTGAACCGCATATGACAATGGCAGGCAAGAAAAAAGTTGACTTATAAAAGGAGCTTGTTATGGAAGAAAAAGCATTACAAACTCAAATAGCAGAACTAAATCAGAAAGTAGATTTATTGTTGGAGTATGTTAACCAGCAAAGGCTTAAAACAAATCAGCTGGAAGATTTGGTATCTGACCTTTCGATTGTTGGAAAGGATGTATATGACACTGCCGTCGAGGAACTCGATAACCGGATGGTAGAAATCGACCTTGATGAAGTAAAAGGATTGGTACTTCGGGTTTTAAGGAATATTGGTAACATGAATCAATTTCTTGAAACATTTGAAAGCATGAATGATTTATTCCGCGATGCTTCCCCAATTTTTAACGAAGTGATTATCGATTTTACTAAAAAAATGCACGAGCTTGACCAAAAGGGTTACTTCGAATTTTTTAAAGAAACTGGGTTGATTTTTGATAATATAATTACTCATTATACGCCGAAGGATGTGCGGGAATTAGCCGATAATGTTGTTACAATTATGGAAACAGTTAGGTCAGCAACACAACCCGAAATGATGAATGCCTTAAATAATGGGCTAAAAATTTACGGTAGTATTGAAACCGAAAATGTCCCCGAATACTCAATTTTTAAAGTAATGAGAGAAATGAATAAACCTGAGATGAAGCGGGCACTTGGATTCTTTGTGACATTTATGAAGAATATGTCAGCCGAGGTAAATAAATAATAATCAACTAAATAATAAAATTATGGCAGAAAAAACAATTGCAGGAAAAGCTATCGAAGTTACTGATGAAGGATATCTGGCAAACGATAGTGATTGGTCAAAAGAAATTGCAGCCGAAATGGCTAAAGAAGATGGAATTGAATTAACCGACAAACATTACGAAGTATTGGATTTCTTAAGAAAAGAAAGCGCAGCTGGTGCTTCTCTCTCTATTCGTAAAGTAGGTAAATCAGGTATTGTTGATATAAAAGGATTGTATCAGTTATTCCCTGGCGGACCACTTAAATTATCTTCTAAATATGCTGGAATCTCGAAACCGGCAAGTTGTGTTTAATTTAAAATTGTAAGTTATGTCAGAAGTAAAAACTGAAACTCCTTTAAAAAAGGTAATGATAATTTGCGCCAAAGGTTCAATTGAAGATGTTTATGCAGCTTTAATTATGGCGAATGGTGCAGTAATGGAAGGAATCGAAGCTAAATTGTTCTTCACTTTCTTTGGGCTCGATGCAATTACAAAAAAACAAATGAATAAACTGCATACAAGTACTGTCGGAAATCCCGCAATGCGTATGCCAGGGGGATTACCATTTCCAACCATTTTAGGAATGATTCCGGGTGTTGAAGCAGGTGTGTCGGCAATGATGAAAAAACAAATGGACGATTTGGATGTTCCACCGGTTGATGAATTTTTGGATATGATAACTGCCGGAGGTGGTGAAGTTTATGCGTGTAAAATGGCTGCCGATATGTTCAAACTTTCAATGGATGATTTAAGCGAACATGTGAAAGCAATTATCACTGTTGGTGATTTGTACGCAATGTCAGGTGGAGATGGAACACAGATAATTTTTACATAATATAATATAGGAGTTGGGTAAGTGTTGAGGGATAATTGCCACCTGCAATTTTTTAGCAGGTGGCTTTTTTGTTTTAAAATCCCAACAAATCAATCATGAAGATAAATGTTCTTCAGGATTTTTATTTAAACAAAGTTTTATATTATACAGAACTCCATTATTTTTACACTTGAATTTATAATTATCATTTATGTCACGGATCCTTGTAGTCGATGATGAAAGAAGTATCAGGAATACTTTAAAAGATATTCTTGAATATGAAAAGTACCAGGTTGAGTTAGCTGAAAACGGACAACAAGCGCTTGAAGTTTTCAGGAACAGTGATTTTGACATTGTTCTTTGCGATATTAAAATGCCCGGTATGGATGGTTTTGAAGTGATGGAAAAATTAACCACACTAAATCCCGATGTTCCGGTAGTAATGATATCGGGTCATGGTAATATCGATACGGCTGTTGATTCAATTAAAAGAGGGGCATACGATTTTATTGAAAAACCTCTGGACCTTAACCGCTTATTGATAACAATCAGGAATGCCATGGACAAATCGAACCTGGTAACCGAAACTAAAATCCTAAAAAAGAAAGTCAATAAAAAATTTGAAATAATTGGAGAATCATCAGCTATTATAAAAGTTGTTGAAATGGCCGACCGGGTAGCACCAACCGATGCAAGGGTGTTGATAACCGGTTCGAATGGAACCGGAAAAGAACTGGTTGCCCGCCGTATTCATGATATGAGTAACCGCTCATCTGGGCCATTTGTTGAAGTAAATTGTGCAGCAATCCCCTCCGAACTGATAGAAAGTGAAATGTTCGGGCACGAAAAAGGGGCATTTACCTCTGCGGTAAAACAACGAATCGGGAAATTTGAACAAGCTTCGGGCGGAACACTTTTTCTGGATGAAATTGGCGACATGAGCCTGTCGGCACAGGCTAAAGTACTTCGGGCATTGCAAGAAAGTGTAATTAGCAGGGTAGGTGGCGATAAACATATTAAGGTTGATGTGCGCGTGGTTGCCGCTACCAATAAAAATCTGTCTCATGAAATCGAGGAAAAAAAATTCAGGGAAGACCTATATCATCGGTTAAGTGTAATACTTATTCATGTACCCAGCCTTAATGAAAGGGTAGATGATATACCGATTCTCACAAATCATTTTATCAATCAAATATGTAATGAATATGGGATGCCTTTAAAAACCATATCTGTTGATGCAGTGGTTGAATTGCAAAAAATAAATTGGAGGGGAAACATTCGTGAATTCCGTAATGTAATAGAAAGGCTGATAATTTTGTGCGATCAAACCATCGATAAAGAAGATGTAATAAATTATGCCGGCACATTGAAATAAATCTGGGTCAATGAAAAAAATTGAAGTTATATTAATTATAATCCTGGCTGGATTTGTAGTTTCCTGTCATCAAAAAAACCAGGATAAAAAGAAAACTTAAACTGCGTACATCAGCAAAACAGGCAAGTTGTTGAATATCAGAAAAATTATTTCATATTACTTAAGAAAAGTAAATCAGTCTTTTCGTTCTGGCTAATGGAAATTCTGCCAATTTCCTGATAGTTTCTTACTTGTTAATGGGATGAAGAGAATTTCAAAAACACTAAAGTCATTTGATATATTGCTCATATTGTCTTAAATTCGGCTGCGATATAAATAATGTGTAGCAATCAATAGTATCTCCGGTTGCCTGCCGGAAGGCAGGGATTAAACTCATCAGTAAATTGGATATGGACTTAGAAAGTGTAATCATATATTGGAATAAGCAGCTGATTAGTATTCGAAGACATATCAAAGTCAGGTTCCTAATTCAATGGATCATTTTATCTGCGGTTATGATATCGTGTGAATCTGATCATGATGGATCAAATTGGTTCGGCGAGGATGTCTTAACCATATGTCAATACCTTGAAAAAAACCAGGAGGAATATTCGAAATCCTACAGGTTATTAGACGAAAGTAAGATGTTGATTACCTTATGTGGTTATAATCCTTACGGTGAGGATTACACTCTTTTTTTACCCACCAATGAAGCTATTGATCATTTCATCGAGCAGAATCAGGATTATGAAAATTTTGAAGAATTGTTACTGGACACAGGCTTTATTTATTCTCTTACTCGCTACCATACACTAAATAGAAGAGTACATACGAATGAATTTCCTGATGGAGCTCTAAAGGACAGGACTCTTACCGGGGATAGGCTTACCATTGGTTTTTACACAGATGGTGATAATCAGATAATTAAGGTAAATAAAATAGCTCCGGTTATCAAATCAAACCTGGAAATGACCAATGGCTACATCCATGTTATTTCCGAGATACTGCCACAGGTAGAAATCTCGGGTTATGACTGGCTTCAGCAACAGGATAATTATTCAATCCTGGCCCAGGCTATGGAACTTGCAGGAATCCGGAATAGATTGTGGTTTGATGAATATACTATACTTGCCGAACATGACAGTATTTATCTCAGGAATGGGATTATGAATATAGAAGATTTGATTAACCGGGTTGCAACTCCCGGGATCCCATTTTCGAGCAGTACAAATTCTTTTTACAAGTTCACTGGATACCATGTTTTGGGCGAGGAGTATTACTTAAATGATTTAAATTTTGGTAACGATAATTATTGGACAGTGGGCTATATACAATTAATGATTAATGTCGGTGTTGAGATTCGGATTAATCCGGGCGTTATTACCTATGGAATTAAAATTTCAGAATCTGGTGATACCACGGTTATAGATTATGTCAGCCCAATATGGGAGGAAAGTAATATTAGAACAACTACAGGCCCCATTCATTCGATCTCAGATGTGCTGTTTTTCCAACATTTCCCTTAATAGGATTTAGTAATGGATTAGTACATTATCAATTTCATGCACAACAGAAGAATCCTCGTAGAGCAATCCCACTTTGATGAGCAGGTTAAAAAATTCCAGATAATTTAAAAGAGCAGTTTATATTCTGCACTTTAAAAATTGAACCAGTAGTTGACATTCCAGGCCTTTCCGTTATCAGCAGGTTCATTCAACGGAGAAGTTGTGCAGGTTGTGGTAATACGCCCCCTGTACCCAATTGTGCATGGATAATCACCCTGTATCGTGTTATCGGAATGATCCCAGGTGATGTAATTACCCCTCAGGGTACGTATAATTTCCTTATTGTCGCTTCCTTTCGACACAAAAGTTCCGACATGATTCAGAATCCTGTTTCTAATGGTACTATTCCTTAGGTTTACAATTTCGCCAGAGGACCTGTTTAATTCTGTGAAGTTGTATGTGTTTTCATCTCTGTCAATCCAATTTATTATTAATGAAGAATCGGCTTTCAGTGCATTATCAGAGATTGGGAAAAAGTACAATTCACCGTCATAGTTGGCGATGGTTTCGTAAGCGCCGGAAGATATCATTGCCCGCCGGAATGAGGAATAGGTTGGGCGGCAGAATACCGGCCCCGTTACACTGGTGAATACCCGGTCGGGAATATAATTATTTAGTCCTATAAAAGTACAATTACTACCGAATTCCTTTCTGATAATATCTTCCTCATTCTGCTGGAATCTGCTTTCTTCCCTAAAAATCTCTTTATAATGATTTGTTGAAGGATACATTGGAGAAGACTTAAAATTTTGAGAGATAATGATTTCGACAATATCCTGTGGGAGAGATTTATAATCGCGCCAGTGAGGGAATCCTGATTTTATGGTTAAAATGCCATCAATGAATTCCCTGAAAGCATCATCGGTTGGGGCAACCAAACCGTTGTGTCTTATCAGGGTTTCATTAAAATTAGGACCTTCGTATCCAACACGTTCATTATGAAGGGCAAATTCCAGATCGAAGTATTTTAAGTCCCATAAAGTATCAACCTTTCCCCCAAGCCTTACCGACGGTTGATTAAATGTGGCAGTCATGTTTTGCTCGAAAGTTGGATAATACCAATAGGCCATTTCCAGGAAGAGTTTATAGGTTTCACCGGGCATTTCTCTTTCAAGAAGTTCTTTTGCATTCAGCATGGGGCTCACAACCCTGTCGATGATATGTACAAATCCGTTTTCGGCTGGAATATCAGCCTTGAGGATCTTGGCTCCTGCATAATAAACATTTCCCGGTTCATATACTCTGTCAAAATAAAAACTGTAATCTGCAGAAGTAAGGCCATTTATATTTAAATACTCATCATAGAAAATGGGTACATATTTTCTTGATCCAACAAATACCCTTTTGTAACCGTCAGAGATCGTTGAATCTATCACAATCATTTCCTTCTTGTTGCTTCTTTTGATCCAATATTTTCCGACAGGATTTTTAAGTATTGTCTGGCGTTTATAAGCGTATGAGTCCCAATTTGTATCATCTCCTGTCCTCCATCCATTTACACTGAGGCTTTGCAACTGCTCAAGCGACCATGGATTCTGAATGATATGGAATTTGGTGATTTTTTCAAGCTCGTCAAATGGGATATCTGAAATGCTGGCATATTGATTTTCAGACAGAAACTGACTCATGGCTTCATCGGTGGGTGCAAAAACACTCCAACTTCCCGAAACATCAATGATCGTGTCTAACCCGGTAAGTTGTAAACACTCATCAAACATGGTAAGATTCTCTTGAACTGATACAGTAGTATACAATTTTCCCGGAAGCCAGTCGGGTCGTTTATATTTGTCATATACATTAAACTTCTCACAACCCATTAACAGGCCGAAAAGAATAACCACGAGAAGCATATATGTCTTATGAATTTTCATTATTTATATAAAGTCCCCAAATGTATTACTTTGTAAAATTAAATCTTCATATAAATTCGAAAATTTTGCATATCTATTGTTTGTTAAATTTATTCAACACCTTCAAAAAACTGATTTGCATAAATCCTGTTTGGGCATATTATTAATTTTTAGTTGATTCCTCCACTATTTTTATTTGTTCACTTTTTTTGTTTGATTTTAAAGGTGTTCACGAATCGCCATAAGAACTAAATGTTAACTGATAGAACCTTCTACAATGGCGATTTCCTCATCGGTTAAACCATACAACTCATAAACCATCTGGTCTATTTCACGGTCGGTTTTTTCAATTTCAGCTTTTAGGGTTTGGACTACGGCTTTTTTGGTTTCAAAAACTTCCATCCATTCCATTTCATCCATTTTTGAAAGTTTTGTACCACCGGCTTTTTTAATGGCTTTGTTTAGTTCTGTTATGAAGTCTCCAAATTCTAATTCGTGCCAGCTTTGGAGTTTTTTTGATAATGATTCAATTGGAAATTTGGATTGAACATAGTTTATAAAATTATTAAGTTCGATAGAAAGTTTTAAATTTTGGGAAGAAATATTGTTGCCCACATTTGCAAGTTCATTGTAATTTTTACAATTAACTTTTATTGGTAATTGTCCCAGATGTAATGGTTTTACCTCATACTCATTAAAATAAATATTAAAATAAAAGTCGAGAAGCTTCGAGTTAAGAATTGGATAAAGAATTTCTAATTTATATTCATTATCTGTTATAAGGATATTAGATAATCGGTTTAAATTATAATATTTTTCATTGTCGAGGTAACAAACCAGTTTTCGTTTCATCCCTCTCCGCGTTCTTTGTACAAGAATTTTGTCTTTTGTAAAAACATATTCTGGAGGTAAAGCACGTCCTCTATCTCCTTTGCTTTTAACAAAGTTATGGTCGTACATAATAAATTCTCCAGCCCATTTGACTTTATATCTACCTATATCTTTCCCATTAAGCATTTTATGAAACCTATTATCAAACCTGATATTTGATGTAATTTCATTTTTTATATATCCTGTATTAATACCAACCGTACAATAACAAATATCTTTTAATTCAATAGAATTCTTTTTCATCTTGTCAATGACGGAAGAATAATTATTTGAAATGTTAATGTTAAATGTATATTCATTCCCAGAATATTTGTCTATATCTACATAATAGTTTGCTTGTAAAGCTTCAAAGTCTTTACTCCTATCACGTTGAATTTTTACTCCAACATTATTATTTTTAAGTGTTTTCTGTTTTTTCATTGTAAAAACAACACTTTCAACAACAACATTTTCAAAAATATCCAGTCCTAAATCAAATAATTCCAAAATTTTAAAATATTTCAAAATCAGAATTCTTAATTTTTTATATGTTTTTGCACTTAAAAAAGTATTAGGAACAATAAAACTTGCATAACCTAAATCTTTTGTAAGTGTAATAGTTTTCTCCATAAAGAATTTATACAAATCGAAATTTCCTTCAATGCTTTCATAGTTTGATTTATAATAATACCTTTCTTTTTCAGAAATGGCATTTCTATATGTATAAGGTGGATTTCCAATTACCACATCAAACCCACCATTGTATTCGGGCTGGTAAGCCTGCCGGGGCGTGCAGAATATTTTGGCAATTAATTTTTCTAATTTGTTATGGGCCGGCAACTTGTGTTTATGGCGGTTTGTATTTATATAATCAATTGTATTTTGTAACTGGCTGTCGCTTGCAATTTTTTTGCAGTTGTATTTTTGTGTCCATAAATGAGCTTGCGTTTTTCCGTGTACTGAAGCGGGAGCATGCTCCCGCATAGAGGGAATAGTTGTGTTCATCTGCAAGGGAGCTTGCTCCCTTGTTGTTTCTGCTTCTGTGGGGGATTGTTTCTGCAAGGGAGCTTGCTCCCTTGTGGTTCCTGCTTCCGCAGAGGACTGTTCCTGGAAGGGAGCTTGCTCCCTTGTTTCCGTGTCTGTATGGGTGTTCGTCTGTCCCTGTAAGGGAGCAGGCTCCCTTGTTGTTGTTGTGCGCCCCATTGCAATGTTGCACGACCGGGCTGTGATACTTTTTATTTTCTGTACATTTCCCGGTATTTCCTCTTCTTCGCATACCAGCAATAAGTGTATATGGTCGCCACATACGTTGAATGCCAGTATATTTAGCTTGTATTTTTTTGATATCCGCAATATTTCTTCGGCAATTATTTTCTCTTCTTTTTCAGTCAACCATACAGCTTTTCCCGATGGTACATAATTATCGAACATTCTTTGAGAATATCTTGAATTATGCGTTGCAGTTGTAATATGCCATGCTTCCTTTTTCTTCTTCTGAAAAATTTCAGGAAACTCGTTTTGCCAGTTAAATGCTTTCTTGCCGGCAATTTCAGGGTCATCAATTAATGAGTTGCCACACTTAATGTTATTGCTCAGAGTTGTTAATTTTCGCCCCTTTTGTGCTGTTCGTAACCACAATGAGAGTTTGGCAATTTCAACCGATTCTTCGTTTATATCAACCCCGTAAATATTATTTTCAAGAATGCTGTTTTCTACTTCAGTAAAAATTATAGGTACATCCAGCAATTTTGCTTTTAGTTCGTCGATATACCGGTGTTCCCTTATTAGAAAATCTAAAGCCTGGTTTAAAAATGCACCTGAACCACAAGCCGGATCGCAAATGGTAAGGGTTAATAACCAATTCCGGTAAGTGTCGAGTTTTTCAGAAAGTTCTTTTAATTTTTTTGTGGTACGCCCCTTTCGGCTTTTTAAATATTCGCTTTCTTCAATTTTGAGTTTAGCCTTCTTTTCGTTGCAAAGTTTTCCAACTGTATTTTCAACTATGTATTTCGTAATATATTTAGGAGTGTAAAAAACCCCGTCTTTTTTTCTTTTCGAAACAGTCTGCTGTTTTGATAGGGGTTCATGCTCACCAGTTAAGGCTATTGCCGCCTGCATATTTTCAATTTCGTTGAGGCTGTTTTCAAAAATATGCCCAAGTATATTTACATCAACATCGGTTTCAAAATCGTAGGCTGTTAAAACCTTTGTGTGTTTATATAAAACCTCATCGCTAATAACAATTGAATCCAGCGTTTTATCGGTATTAAATAATCCTCCATTATAGGCAAATATTTCTGATCGTTCGCCACGCGCAGGCCTTCCAATATTTAAGAAATTAAAGTATTGTTTGTAAATAGAATAAAGCGTTTTGCTTTCGCCCCAATCTTTATCATGATTCCATTTTTCAATTATTTTTGATATAGAGTTTGGTGGCAATAATCCACGGTCTTCACCAAAAAAGATAAATAAGAAACGGTCTAAAAGTTTTTGAGACTTTTTAAATAAGGTAAGTTTTATTTCTTTTTCATCGAGCCCCGAGAAAATTTTAAGATTGAGGTTGTTTTGTATTAAATCATTATAAAGGTCACGTTTAAACAATGAATAGTCGACATATATTTTTTTAGTTACATTTTCTTCCTTCAGTATTGATGCTTCTTTTATTGCAAGTGGAATTCCCCTTACAAGGTTTGTTTTAGCCAAACACAGCCACAAAATTTGAAAGTGGTCGTATTCCAATCTGAATAAATCAAACTCCTCAAAATCGACTGCATTGTTAATGTAAAACCTTAACTTTTCAAAGTTGGAGGTAATTACATAAATACACTTTTGTTGATTGGCTTTATAATCGAATGCCTGTAATCGGATGCTTTCTAAATCTTTGGTTT